>NZ_JAVJZI010000243.1:0-84578 GCF_040223135.1 Coleofasciculus sp. G3-WIS-01 | reverse complement strand
ATTTCTTACCAATTAAGTCAACAATATCGATAAGACGATGACCACCAGCGATACTATAAGATTGTATTTTACCATTGAGTGAGCATCGGTGCAAAGTGCAAGACCATCACACAAAGTCGAGTAGCTGCTTCTTGGGGGGGGAAAACTAGACATTGCCTGATTATATCACATAAAATGTCCAGTTATGTCAATAATTGTCTAGATATTTACGGACTGTTAGTTAACCCCTGAGACCGAATTACACTCCCAGGGGAGCCGGGGAATCAGGGGGGAGGGAGTCTTCAAAATCATGCCATTGAGCAAGGCGTTGGGTCAAAACTTTATTCCTCAGACGCGGGAGGAGCAGCGACTGGCGCAGGTGCAGGCGCCGCTGGAGCTGGTTCAGGTGCAGCTTTGCGCGAGGCGGGAGGCGCTGGGGGCGGTGCTACAGGCGCTGGGACAGTATTGCGCTCGACCGGGGGAGCCGAAACCGCCGCTGGTTGAGCTGGGGCTGGGGCTGGGGCTGGGGCTGGGGCTGGCTGAGCGGGTCTGGGTGCGGGTGCGGGTGCGGAGCGTCTGGGTGGTGGGTTGCTGGGCGCTGTGCTGCGAACCGGGGCTTGGGGACGGGAGGAACGGGCGGGTGCAGGTTGGCTCCTGGTGCTGCTGCGACTGCTTCCACTATTGGTATTGGTTGAACGTCTTGGGGAATAACTACGGCTGGTAGAACGAGAGGTTGATCGGCTGTTATTATTAGAAGCGCTGCGACTTGTCCGCCTGCTTCTGGAGCTAGTCTGGTTTGTGGTATTGGATTTCTTGGTATAGGTTTTTTTCGGCTTGATCGGCTTAGCTTCAATAGTCCCTTCACGACCATCTAATTTGTCGGGTCGATCGGGAAAGTCTTCCTCCCTCATATTTTCGACGGCTTCTTCCATAAACTCACGCCAGGTAATCGCGGCTGTGCTACTGGCTCCCCAAGTGGGTTTATTGTCATCATTGCCGAGCCAGACACCGGTAACCAGTTGGGGAATGTACCCGATGAACCAAAGGTCACGGGCTTCGTCTGAAGTGCCTGTTTTGCCCGCTACGGCGCGATCGCGCAGTTGAGCGTTCCCACCTGTCCCGGAGGTGACCACATTGCGGAGCATCCAGGTCATGATCGCGGCGGTGTCTTCGTCAATGGCTTGCTCTCTTTGAATCTGTTCTCGATAAATCACCTTACCCTGTCGATCCAGGATGCGGCGAATCCCATGGGGTTGGACCTGTACGCCTTGAGTTGCTAAGGTACCATAAGCACTGGTCAACTCCATTAAATTCACTTCTGAGGCGCCCAATGCTAAGGAATAGGTTTTGTTGAGGGTCGATTCAATACCCATTTTTTCAGCAATTTCCACCACCGGGTCCCAACCCACCTTAATTAAGGTTTTAACCGCCACAATGTTAACCGAATGGGTGAGAGCATCCCGAATCGACATCCAACCGCGAAAAGTTTCGCTATAATTCTTCGGTTCATAGCCATCAACAACAAAGGGAGCATCCTCATAACTTTGATAGGGAGAAAAACCCGCTGCGATCGCGGTTGTGTAAACAAATGTTTTAAATGTCGAACCCGGTTGGCGTTGTGCCTGGGTGACGCGGTTAAATTGTTGATCAAAGAAATCCTTCCCCCCTACCATGGCTTTAATTTGACCATTACGCGGATCAATTGCCACTAATGCCGCTTGTTCAAACCGTTGGTATTTGCCATAGGTTTCGATTGTCTCTTCCACTGCTGCTTCTGCTGCCATTTGCCACTGAGGATTAAGGGTTGTTTCCACAATCAATCCCTTTTTCCCCAAGACATCTGAGGGAACATATTTGGGTAGTTCCTGTTGAATATATTCAGTAAAATAAGACGCCTGTCGGTCTAACCGCTTGGGATTGCTGCGCGTTGTCCTCAGGGGAGTCGCGATCGCGGCGTCTGCTTCCCCCTCAGTAATATATCCATTTTTCTGCATCCGCCGCAGCACCACATTCCGACGCTCTTGGGCTATTTTTTTGTTAATAAAGGGGGAATACTCACTGGGTGCGGGTGGTAAGGCTGCTAGGGTTGCCATTTCCGCTAAGGTCAATTCTGTGACGGGTTTACTAAAGTACACCCAAGCCGCATCCGCGACGCCATACGCCCCAGAACCCAAATACACCAGATTTAAATAGCGCTCCAAGATTTGATCTTTCTCCAAATCCCGCTCAATTTTTTGCGCCATCCGCATTTCTTTGAGCTTGCGCCCTAGGGTGCGTTCCTGATCGAAATAGACAATCCGCGCCAACTGCTGGGTAATTGTACTGCCACCTTCTACCACATCTCTGGCTAGCAGATTTGAGAACGCCGCCCGGATAATCCCTTGGTAATCCAGTCCGCTATGATTTTCAAAGCGTTGGTCTTCAATCGAAATAAAAGCTTGCTTGAGCGTTTCTGGGATTTCCCATATTTTCAGATTGTCGTGGGTAGCAGGTCCTATTTGCTGGAGGATCGTACCATCGGCTGCTTTTATGGTAATTGTTTCATCCCGGATATAGGTCAGCACATCATCGGTGGACTCTGGTAAACTTTCTTCTAGGGCTTGCCAGCTTAAACCGAAAGCGATCGCACCGCCGCTGATCCCCACCATTCCTATCCCCACCCAGAATTTGCGCTGACGATAGACGGGATCGGGTCCTGTGAATGACTTAACTAGGGTACTAGAAATTCCCTTGATCCCATTCATTGTCACCGTTGCGCCCCGTCGGCATTGTGTCAACAGACCCAACCGTGATAAAGGTTTAGTCTGGGAGTCTGGTTGAATCTGATCATCTGAGGCAGACTGGGTTGGTTGTTCCGTCACCGCCTCCGAATTCAACTGACTTGATGGATCTTCGTGCTTTGGGATAGAATTTGACACTTGAACTCCTCAATTAAACCACAAGCCGCCATTACTTCTTGCTTATTTTAGGGCTTGGGATCAAAATTTGCCGGATGGATGAAGCCAAGCTTCATGCTCAGTAAAATTCCGATGCTGGAGACTTGGGCCACTAGCGCCATCCTAGCATCGGTTCCGTTGGCTTTGAGCTGTCCCGGGGGTTCAATCGATTTTGTCTGCCAATGATTATCATTTTTTACAATTTAAGTCACTCCAGCGCTCAAATTGTATCTTAACTCTTGGAAAAATCCCACCGTACCCAGAGATACCCGGATCGCAGCAAGTTCAGACACCATGAGGCGATCACACGATTCATCTACCGCGTGGGAAGGGATTTAGCCTCGTCATCCGATGTTGCTTGAACCAAGGCGCGATCGCACTTCTATTTTTACCCATTTATTAGCGCAGTCTGACCAAGGGCGCACGGGGCGTGCGCCCCTACCGTTTCTTTCCTTCTGTAATATGTAATGCTCACCTATTTGGCTTCGGGGTGCTACGCGACTACAAGATTGGCGATTCCACTTGATCTTCGGTGGATTTATGTTTGCCATTTTCCCCTGATTCTTGGGTAAATTCTTGAAATAACTCAAAAAAATTATTGAGCGCGGTTCTTTCATCTTCAGAATAAAAGAGGATTATATTATCCCAGGATTGTCCTGTGCTAATGTTAAATTTTTTCTTAATCCAATTTTTAAATTCCACAAATTCTTGCTCGTGTTTGGTTTGGGGGATTCCTAATTCGCGGCGGGCTAGGTTATAGCCAGCTAAACAGGAGCGCAGGTTGCTAATATGGGGCTTTCCTAGGTACATTGAAGGTCGTTTTTGAATTTTCTGGATTAGGTCATATAAGTCACTCATCTTCAACCTCTTGGTTTTGATTGTCACTTTATTTTAACTTAATTCCCCTTAAGATTTAAAAGTCAGTCTCTGTAATTTGGAAATCGCCGCCAAAGTCTTTGATGGGACAGTAGAGGTTATTCAGCCAAGCTTTTCGGGAAATTCCCTGGTGATGAATATTATCATAGATGGGTTCTTCTTCCCCTATTTTCACTGCAATTCCTTGATGTTGACCATTGGTGGCAATAGTCTGTTGGAGGATTTCATGATAGATATTCCCGTAGGGATCTTCTGCACTCCCTGTATATAATTTAATTTGTTTGCCAGGAATTCTTTGTTCGATGAGAAATTGCTTGATTGTCTCAGCGCACTGTTGGCATTGAAATATCTGGAAGCGATTGGCAATTTTGGTAATTTGTTGACGAAGTTCTTCTTTAGGCAAGTCTGTGTCAGTAAAATTGATGACTACTGTAGTATTTTAAGCGATTTGGGCTTAAACTTTTTCGTTCCTTGGGTGATCCCACTCTTTCTCGTTAACCCAACCCTAGCGCGATCGCACTTCTATTTTTACCCATTTATACGACAGAGGCTTGACTTTAGCTAATTTTTTAGGTACTATTTCATCATGGGAAAATGTGCCAGCCTATAGACTCTTTCCTGATTACTTCAAAAACACAGATTACACCGATTGAGTGACACTAAAGAGAAGACACAAAGTGTGAAGGACACAGATTGACACAGAGGACTTAATAATTACCCGCCAATTCGTACATCTTCTGCCAATTGAGAACTAACACCTCAGTGAAATCAGTGCGATTAATCTTTCACTCCCCACCCTTAACGTTTCTATGAATCCGTGAAAGAGCGTGTTACTGCGATCGCACTTCTAGTTTTACCCATTTATACGATAGAGGCTTGACTTTGGCTAGTTTTTTAGGTACTATTTCATCATGGAAAAATGTGCCAGCATATAGACTCTATACTCATCATTTCAAAAACACAGATTACACGGATTGAATGACACTCCCAAGAAGACACAAAGTGTGAAGGACACAGATTGACACAGAGGACTTAATAATTACCCGAAAATTCTTACATCTTGTGGCTATTGAGGACTAACGCCTCCGTGAAATCAGTGTTACTAACCTCTCACCCCCACCCTTAACGTTTCTATAAATCAGTGAAATCAGTGTTACGATCGCACTTCTAGTTTTACCCATTTATACGATAGAGGCTTGACTTTGGCTAGTTTTTTAGGTACTATTTCATCATGGAAAAATGTGCCAGCATATAGACTCTATACTCATCACTTCAAATTCTGCTTATGTCAACGTCTCACTCGGATGAAAAAAAGTCAGTTCAACCTAGGCAACAATCCGATTCTCAATTGCAAGCGATCGCTTACAGCTTAGATAGTCTCGTTCCAGGATTTTATCTTTGGCTAGGTGATCTGAAAATTAGGTTAGGTGGGAGTGAACCGGAAGAAACCTATCCTGGAATTATTCATAGTTGGTGGGGTATAGCACTGGTTCTACCTGGGTATCGGATCTATAGTACCTATCAAGGTAGCTATGACCCTTGATCAGCATGATCTGGATGGCATTGCCAAAATCACGGTTAAAATTCTGCCAACTCCTGAATTTGAAGCGCTTTTAATTGCTGCCGGATATAGTAAGGTAGGTACGGCTCCAGCTAAAGGGAATCGAATTAAAGTTTGGTGGGTTCACACAAGTTTCAGGCGAATAGAAGCAATTTATAGTCCAGATGGCGCAGTTGCTATTACGGCTTATCATGTCACTTGATAGGCGATCGCACTCTCTCCCTTTAACGCAACCCAAACAGCGATCGCGCTCTGTTTATCCTCAATTTTAGGACAGGCGATCGCACTTCTATTTTTACCCATTTATACGATAAAGGCTTGACTTTGGCTAATTTTTTAGGTACTATTTAATCATCGGAAAATGTGCCTGCATATAAACTCTTTCCTCATCACTACAAAAACACAGATTACACCGATTGAATGACACTAAAAAGAAGACTCAATAGTGAATGACACAGATTGACACAGAGGACTAAATAGTTTCCCGACAATTCTTGCATCCTCTGGCTATTGAGAACTAACACCTCCGTGAAATCAGTGGGGCTAACCTCTCACCCCCTACCGCTACCGTTTCTATAAATCCGTGAAATCAGTGTTACGATCGCACTTGTCTAAAATGTTAAGTAAAATCAGAAGACGTTAACGATGGCAGCGAAAGATAAGTTCCATGCTGGGGTTAGAATTGATGAGAGAGAAGGAGCAGTGGACGATAACCGATGATCCTCTGCGATTGGAAGTTGGTGGTACTAAGTTTGAAATCGATTTAGGTGCGGAACAAGTGTTAGCAGCAGAGAGAGGTGAAGAAAAAATTGCAGTTGAGATTAAAACATTTTTAAGTGATTCGCCACTCACCGATTACCATGCTGCGTTAGGACAGTTTTTGAATTATCGGCTTGATGAGAGAAATCAGCGATCCAAATCTGATTCTCTATTTGGCAGTGCCTATCGGTGTTTATGAATCTTTTTTTAAGCGGGAATTTGCCCAAATATCTGTAGAGAGATATCAGATTAAACAAATTGTTTATGACCCAATTCAAGAGGTAATTTTACAATGGATACCCTAGAGTCTTATCGCCAGATCATTCAGTCGGTGTTGACGGATTATGCGGCTATCCCAATTGCGAATGGTAAGATTGATTGTTATACAGTTTTTGATACAAAACAAGACCATTACATGGTTATGAATGTGGGATGGGATGGTCATCGACGAGTTTATGGTTGTGTTTTACATTTGGATATTAAGGAGGGAAAAATTTGGATTGAGCAGAATATGACGGAAATGAGAGTGGCTCAAGAGCTTGTAGAGCGAGGGGTTCCAAAAGATGATATTATTCTCGGATTTCAGGCTCCCCAAATGCGAGAATATACGGGCTATGGAGTGGTTTAACAACAAGAATGTGATCGCACTTACTAACCCAAACGCGATCGCACTCTCTCCCCTCAATCCAATCCAAACAGCGATCGAACATTCTCTCCTCAACCCAACCCAAACGCGATCGCACTCTCTCTCCCCTCGTCCCAACTCAAAGATCGATCGCACTTTCTCTCCTCAACCCAACCCAAACGCGATCGCACTTTCTCTCCTCAACCCAACCCAAACGCGATCGCACTTTCTCCCTTCAACCCAACCCAAACGCGATCGCACTTTCTCCCTTCAACCCAACTCAGAGGCGATCGCACATCCTCCCTTCAACCCAACTCAGAGGCGATCGCACTATCTTCCCTCCACCTAACCCAAACAGCGATCGCATCCTCCCCCTTCAACCCAAAGAGCGATCGCACTCTCTCCCCTCCCCTCAACCCAACCCAGAGGCGATCGAGCTATTTTCCTGATATACTTTTATCATGGAAAAATCTGTCCGCCTGTAAATAGAGCTTCGCTGCGGTTAGACTAAACATTGGCAACAGATTGGGGTGCGGATGGCAAAATTCAATTCCCCCCAGATGTTGGCAATGAATAAGGCAATGTAGGTTGGGTAGAGCGAAGCGAAACCCAAAAGTACCCAAGTTTCCGTTGGTGTTTCGTGATTATTGATAGATATCAGAATGTTGGGTTTCATGCTTCAACCCAACCTACGAGGCGAGCGATCGTACTCCCAACCCAAAGAGCGATCGCTCTGTTTTTAGCGTATAGAATTTATGGTATGTCACCCTGTAGATCAAGCCAAGCTACGGTTGGACTTTACTTTGACCTCTGATTGGTGTGCTGATTTCTAATTTCAATTCCCCCCTGATCGTAGCTATGAATAAGGCAATGTAGCCTAGGGGGGGGTTTCGCTTCCCTCTACCAAACCATATCCAGGTTACCTTTTGTCTTTCTTTCTTTTTGTTCTGTATCTGAAGGTTTGGTTTCGTGCTTCGACCCGTCCATCGAGGCGAGCGTTACGGTACGCGCCGCCCAATGTTGCTGTTTTCTCTTCTTTTAATTGTCTCCCATCACAAGCTTCTTACTCTATATCTAATACCTCACATAATTCTGCTACTGTCTCTACTTCGCATCCATTCAATACTTCCTTTTTGAGGGTTTCATACCCATTGAATATTATTGAGCCGATTAGATGATTTATATCTTCTTGTTCTGTTTTTCTTTGGTACGCTCTAAGACCATTATAATCAAAAAGAATATACTGACCTTCTGCATTGCAACCTATGTTGTCTATTCTCACGTCCCCTTGACTAAGTTTTAGTTCTTTCAACCTCTTGATCGTCTTCCCTACCTGCTCGAGTATTTTTTTTCCGTCCCGGATCATCCTTTCCTTCAATTCCTCCTTTGTTAATGCATTTAACGCCATGACTTTTTCGACGACAATACAATCGCATTCGGGGTCGATGCTCTTTATGGCTGCTACACCGAACGGTTGATTTTCGAGTAATATTTTCAAATATTCCTGTACTTGGCTGAAACTCTTTGAGTTTAGATAGTGCCTGACATTTTCTTAGCTTTCCTCAACCCTGTTTAGGCTAAACCTGTCAAGTTCTCATAATTCAAACTATTCTTTCCCACAAAAAGGTTTGAATATTTAAATCGGTTTGACTTCTTAACAAAACATCATAATTGCTCGTTTTTTACTCTGTTTCCGGAATAATCTACGAATTCACAGGGAATTCAGCCATTGTGAGACGGATGTGCGATTTTCAGGTATATTATCTATGGTGGTTATAGTTTAAGCAAAATTTATCTTGACGCCGCTAGACACCTGGAATCTTCGTAAAACATTGTATAAGTTCTGGTTTTCGTCTCACGCCCAATCTACCCTCGGACGCATGTATTTTGTTAAACTTACAATAAAAATTATTACAAGCTATTGACAAAAACACAGATTACACAGAAAGGAAATGGCACAGACAGAACAGTAAATAGTGAGGGACACAGATTGACACAGAAAACTAAATAATCTCCCCAAAAATCGAATCATTTTTTCATCCTTTGCCTCCCCAGAACTAACGCCTCTGTGAAATCAGTGCTATTAACCCCCAAACACCCCACCCTTACCATCTCCAAAAATCCGTGAAATCAGTGTGCCAGATTCTTACAATAGAAAGCACAAACCTATTTGCCTCAAATACTGCTTGTGACTGCTTCTGCCTTTGCCGCTGAACGCTTACTCTTTACACCGACTCCCCCGGAAACCGATGCTATCCCCACCATCTTTGCTTTCCCCAATGACTACACCGTGGGGATTACCAGCTTGGGCTATCAGGTGGTTTGGGCAACCCTAGCCAAGCGATCTGACCTCCAGGTGAGTCGCTTGTTTACTGATTGCCATGAACCGTTGCCCAGACAGCTAGAGTTACTCGGCTTTTCATTATCATGGGAACTGGATTATGTCAATATTTTGTCCCTACTAGAATCCTTAGAGATTCCGGTACGATCCGCACAACGGAATGAGCAGCATCCCCTGGTGTTTGGCGGCGGACCCGTACTAACCGCAAATCCTGAACCCTTTGCTGATTTCTTTGATGTGATTTTGTTGGGGGATGGGGAAACGCTATTAGGGGATTTTATTGAGGCTTATAAAGAAATTCGCCAAGCCAATAGAACCGAGAAATTGCGGCGATTAGCCCAAGTTCCAGGGATATATGTTCCCAGTTTGTATACAGTAACCTATCAGGAGCAAACAGGCGCGATCGCATCCATTCAACCGGTCGATTCCCAGATTCGGGCCACCGTAACTAAGCAAACCTATCGCGGTAATACTCTATCCGCCTCCACCGTTGTTACCGAAAAAGCCGCTTGGGAAAATATCTATATGGTGGAAGTGGTACGCAGTTGCCCAGAAATGTGCCGCTTCTGTTTGGCGAGTTATTTAACTTTGCCCTTTCGCACGCCAAGTGCAACTGATTCGTTGATTCCAGCGATTGAACGCGGATTGACGGTAACTAAGCGCATTGGTTTACTGGGGGCGTCGGTGACTCAGCATCCAGAGTTTGAGGTGTTGCTGGATTATCTTTCCAAACCGGACTATGATGATGTACGGTTGAGTATTGCCTCAGTGCGAACTAATACGGTTACGCCTAAACTAGCGGAAACTTTGTCGAAACGGGACACGCGATCAATTACTATTGCTGTGGAAAGTGGTTCGGAACGATTACGGCAAATTATTAATAAGAAATTGCATAATCAAGAGATTATTCAAGCGGCAATTAATGCCAAGGCTGGGGGATTAAAGGCGCTCAAGCTTTATGGGATGGTGGGTGTTCCCGGAGAAGAGATGTCTGATGTGGAACAGACGGTAGCCATGATGCAGGCGATCAAAAAAGCCGCCCCCGGTTTACGCTTAACTTTGGGATGCAGTACCTTTGTTCCTAAAGCCCATACCCCCTTTCAATGGTTTGGTGTGAATTCGGCCGCCCAGAAGCGGTTGAAGTATTTACAGAAAGCCTTGCGATCGCAGGGGATTGACTTTCGCCCAGAAAGCTATAATTGGTCAGTGATTCAGGCGCTAATCTCTAGAGGCGATCGCCGATTATCGGAGTTGTTAGAATTAACACGGCATTATGGTGATTCTGTGGGGAGTTTTCGGCGGGCTCTCAAGCAGTTAAAAGGAAAGTTGCCAGAATTGGATTTTTATGTCCATGAGAATTGGTCAACAGAGCAAATACTGCCTTGGAGTCATTTACAAGGGTCTTTACCTCAAGGTACATTATTAAAACATTTGGATGCGGCGATGTCTATTCATCATTAGTCATACTCGCTTGCGCGAGAAGCAAGCTACGTCATTCGTCCTTTGTTATTGTCCTTCGATAACTCATGCAAGATTTAAAAGCCGAACTCGCTCAATCCGTCGATGAAGCCGCCTGGGATTGGCTGGTTCCTCACGCTAAGCGAGATGTTGTGATCGTGGTGACGCAAGAGTTAGATATACTTGATGTTGGAGTCGCGATCGCGAAGGATGATACCTTGTCTGTCCAGTCTTGGATTAGTCACCAACAGCTTCACAGACCGTTTGCGAATCAATTAGCCGAGTTGCTATATATCCTGACTTAAATTAAAGTATTTTTGAATTAAAAAATGTGTAATATAAAGATGAAAGAATCTTCTACTAATAAAGATTATTGTTTCGGTACTTTAGCTATTGGTAAATTACATCAAAATTTAGCTAAACAATTAGCATTAGATTTAGAAAATAATAGCCCTAAAACAACTTTTATTATTCTCACAGATGATCCTAGTGTTTTTAGTGATTTTAAAAACGTTTTAGCTATTAAACATATTCAAGAAAGACCTCTATTAGTTCTGAATGATAAACGAAGAGTTATTGAGAGAGGACTAGAAAAATTTTCAAGTGTTATTTTTATTGATGCCGATTGTCGTATAGTAAAAAGTTTATCAGAAAATATTAGTTGGCCACCAGGAATTACAGTTAATCATGATACACAACGAAGTTTTGGTGAAAATTTTAGAAAACATTGCTCCAGTGATCAAGGTATCTATGAGCAGCTTTTTAAAAAAATTCAATTAGTAATTTCTCTAGATCAATGTAAATTTCCTATTCCAAATTTATTTGTAATTACTAAAGATAATGGTAGAGAAAAAACTTTTCTTGAATATTGGGATAAAATTGCACGATACTGTGAAATAAATCGCTGCAAAAATGTTTTTGAAGCTTATTCAATAGGATTAGCTATGTGTTGTACTGGATGGAATGCAACATCTTTTAATGAAGAATTTTTAGATTTTTATAAGTCAATTAATCATATTGGTACTTATAAAAAAACTAAAAAACAGCCCCAGACTTTTATTGACAAACAGAAGATTAGATATTTATACTATTATCGTTGGGTAAAAGTATGTTTAAGTGGCTTAAAAGATTTTGGATTCTATTTTAGATAAGATCAAGCAAATAAGGGTATTGATTGGGATGCTCCCCACCACTATCATTTCTATAAATCCGTGAAATCAGTGTTATTTTTTGAGAAAATTCGATGTCTGACCCAGAGTCGCGCCAGTATGTCCAGTCGTCACCCACAATAAAGCTCTCGCACCATCCCGCAGGGATTTCTCAATCGGTTCGGGATCACGTCCTAATGACACAGGGACAGGTTGAATCATGATCCCGCGACTGCCAAACACAATTTCACCAATTACCCGCGCCCGTAGCATGTGATCGTCCGCCGTAATCAAATAGACACCATCGATACCTTGGGCTTTCAATTCATCCACCAACGTCGTAAAGTTAGTTACCGTATCGGTAGCGCGGCGATCAATATGCAGGTGATTGCGGGGAATTCCGGCTTTGGCGAATACCTTTTCGGTGTACCAAGACGGACTACCCGACGATACCCAGATATGGAGATTGGGGTGCTGCTGGGCGAAATCCGCCGCAAACAGTTCTCGTTCTTCTTCTCCCCCTAAAACCAAAATAGCTTCTGGCTGGATCAAATAACTTTGAAGTTGCTTATAGCCACACAATAGCGAAACCGCCAAAATCGGCATCAACCAGGACAGTAATCTAACCTTAGAGCGCCGCGATCGCGAAAACAAGTATCGCCGTTGACGCACAGAAATCCTCAAAAGCATGAGTAAATAGATGAATCAGGTGGTATCAAGGAGGAGCGCTCTTTTGGGCGGAACCTGAAAATGCCCTCTACATTGCAAGTTACCAGTCTAAAGGTACGGTTAACCGCAATGCAATCCATTACTGGAAAAGTTCCACAATCCCTTCAAACCTTTCCACCCTAACCCTCTGCTAGTCCGTACAGATTTTGATATAGCAATCGCCATAGCGGTTAGGACGCATCTTATGGTAGAGACGCGCTTTTGAAGCGTCTCTGCATAGTAATTTCAACCGAAAACTTTTCGGTCTACTGATATTCTCTTAATTACGGGACTGGCCGGATTTGAACCGGCGACCTAGCGCTTCAGATTGGTGTGAGTTTCCTCACTCTCTGGACTATCCCTTCACCTTGGACTTGTCGCCTTTAGGTGGTAG
This sequence comes from Coleofasciculus sp. G3-WIS-01, assembly GCF_040223135.1. Lineage (NCBI taxonomy): Bacteria > Bacillati > Cyanobacteriota > Cyanophyceae > Coleofasciculales > Coleofasciculaceae > Coleofasciculus > Coleofasciculus sp. G3-WIS-01. Next base: position 71,793 of record NZ_JAVJZI010000243.1, on the reverse strand, counting down.
CCGTTCTGTTTAAGGACGATTGTACTTTATAGAGCATACTGTCGTGGATATAAGGACGAATGAAAGCTAAAAATCGTTTTCCTTCCTTCGTTCCCATTCGCAGACGATAAAGACCTTTCCCTTTACTCAGCCCCCACTTAAATCCCCAAACCTCGGCAAAATAAGCAACAATGATCTCATTTTGTGGTTTCGAGAGATAAGTATTGAGATTAAGCGTCAAAGCATGAACCTTTCCGTCTTTTTTCGGGAAGGACTTAGCACCATCATCCATAAACCAGATGGCTATTCCCTGGGGGGTTAAGAGATTCAGGAACTTCCGAGTGATTGTTTTCGTTCCAGCTTGATAAAGCTTCTTAACCAAAACCCGCGTCAGCGGAATCAACTTGGGTTCCAGGCGAATCTGCTTATAGCCCTTCCTTGTACTCCAGCGTCCGATACTGACTGGTTTTCCGGTTATTTGTTCGAGAAGATTTTTCTTAAATAAGAGATACTCCTCATGTTTAGATGAAGTCTGGATAAAGAAGTTTTTTTGATTTCTTTTTCCATCACCTAATAACAGTCCAGCCAGAATCCCGCGTTGCTCTACTTTCGATGAGACATTGTAGTCCATCTTTTATTGGTTTCCTTAAACCAGTCTCTGCACCTTCCGATTAGTTATAAGGTTGGAGTTTTACCAGATTGGCTTAAACTCCAACTAATCGGCTTGGCTCAAGATTACCTTATCTGTGATCAGACTTAGGCTTCCTTGAATTTGACTACATTCACTCGTTAGGTTTCCCTGACGGTGCCCGATTTTTCAGGAGGCGCTTGCTCTATCCATCTGAGCCACAGCCCCATTTCGACTCAACCATTATACCCAATAGTTTCTCTATAGTCTTGCCTGATCCCCAACTTCAGCAAAAAATCAGGAATCTAGGAAATCCAGGGCAATTTTGCCTCACCTGTCCAAGCCTCATCCCAAGATTCCCCACCCACTTCTAATCCGCAAAGTGAGCTATCGGCTTTAAGAATCGTTTTAGCCGTTCCCCCGCGTCGCGATCGCAGTTCCAGGGTAAGCTTACCCTGCATGGTATCGCGGCAAACAAAGATTAAACCCTGTTCCGTTGGGGCACGCAGGAGAGTACCCGGTTGAGTTGTCGTACTGATTAACTCAACCTCATACTCAGCATTGCGGGCTTGCATTTGCCAGTCTCCCCAAGGCTGAATCTGCCAGCGCACTTCTGAATTCCAGGGGACAAACTCATAAAATTGCCCTTGATGGTGGATACCAATTAACGCCGCTGATTCCATCCACCACAGCACTCCCCGCCTACCCCCACCCGCCGTGAGCGCCAAGTCAGGTTCATTGTCAAAGCTGTTGCAATTGAGCCAAAACCACTTTTGTGGAAAAGAACGTCCCCAGTTTTTTTCGCCGTAAGCGGGAGCATTGGTAAACTCGTAGCGTTGACCCTTCCACTCAATCCAACCCGTCGCCCAGCCGTGAGCCATCAAAATCTGCCAACCGGGTTCAAATATCTGGAATGACGATAACCAGCCTGCTGTTGATTGCTCAGGTGCATCGCGACTCGCCCAACCATAGATGGGTTGAATTTCATAGCGCCAATGGCAGTAATCCCCCGTGGCGGGATCACTAATTTTACCTTGATTCAAGGTAGCGGTGGCTTGATACCCTTGGTGGATATGATTGTCAAAGGTGGCGGGATCTAAATATTGGGCGGGAATGGCTAAGTCTGTTTTGCCCCAATGTCCTAGCGATAAAGATGTCGGAGATGCCCAAAATTGCTCAACCTCTGGAAAAGTACGGCACAGATAACCATCCTCAGGACCCAAAATTTGAGCGGCGCCACCGGTGTGGGGTTGACCGCCGATGGGATCTTCAATGGAATACATAAAGCCAAAGGTCTGACCCCAATCGGGTAAGGTGACTCGATAGTACCATCCTTCAAAGAAGCGAGAACTACTTCCATCCCAGTGATAGCCGCTATGGGGGGTTTGCAGGAGATTGGCGAATTGGTTCATTGTTTATGGTTTATCGTTCATTGTTCATTGTGAACGATGAATTGAATCCTTCGCGGACAGTGATTTGTACCATTTTTCTCGGCTTCAAGGCAAGCTGCGATCGCGGCAACAGAAGCTAAAATATAAGGACGCTGGCTGGGGTCAGTTTTTGGAGATACTTCAAGCGTGCTGCTTTAAGCGTGGCATCTATAGTGTCAACAAAACTTTATAGAGGATCAGTATCATTCATAAATATTACGCCATAATTATGTAAAGCACTGGGAGAATAATAATTGTGTCACGTTTGGTTATCAATTTTTAAGATTAGTTAAGTGTTCGTGAGGATCAGGTAGCCCAGCTAAGGTGGCGAATCAAACGCCGACTAAGAATGGAGCATCGCGGCTACAACATCCCTCACTTAGCCCAAGCCAACTCCTTAGACAACGTTATTAAAAATGCTTCAAAACCCTGCTAGTTCGACAAATTCCCTAGCTGAATTTTCTACACTTACAGAACTGCTACGTTGGAGGGCGCTGCAGCACCCAGACAAGTTAGCCTATAAGTTTCTCATTGATGGTAAGCCAGAAGGACCCGAACTCACATACACGGAGCTTGACCGTTTAGCCCGGGCGATTGGCGTTTGGCTGCAACAGCATAGTACCAAAGGAGAGCGAGCGCTACTCCTCTATCCCCAAGGATTAGATGTGATTGCTGCCTTTTGTGGCTGTTTATATGGGGGGATAATTGCGATTCCTGTCCCGCCTCCGGATGGGGGACGAATGAAGCGCACGTTACCCAGACTGCGCTCTATTGTTCAAGATGCCCAAGCCTCTATTTGTTTAACCACAGGTCGAATTCTTTCTCTGCTGGAGAATGGACGGGAGGAGTTTCCCGAATTCGACCAAATGCAGTGGCTAGACACCGAACAGGTGGATCTGAATCTGGCCCAAGCATGGCAAGATCCACAAGCAAGTCGGGATGATCTAGCGTATCTCCAGTACACATCAGGATCTACCTCCACACCCAAGGGGGTAATGCTATCTCACCATAACCTGATGTTCCATTCCGGCTATCTTAATCAAGCATGCGGTTACGATTCAGATAGCGCCACCGTGACTTGGATGCCTTACTTCCACGATTACGGGTTAGTCCAAGGCATGGTTCAACCCCTCTATAACGGGACGCCCTGTTATGTAATGTCGCCCTTTTCCTTTATTAAGCAACCGATGCGCTGGTTAGGGGCGATTACCCATTATCGGGCAACTCATAGCCAAGCGCCTAACTTTGCTTACGACTTGTGTGTGCGGCGGGCAAAACCCAAACAACTAGCAAAACTGGATTTGAGCAGTTGGCAAGCGGCGGGAAATGCAGCTGAACCGATTAACCCGAAAGTGATGCAGTCTTTCTTTGAAACCTTTGAACAATGCGGGTTTCGTTGGAATGCCTTTGCCCCTGCTTATGGACTAGCAGAAGATACCCTGCTGGTATCGAGTAAGCCATTACTCACCCCACCGGTTCTTTGTATCCTGGATGCGTCTGCTTTAGAAAAAAATCGGGTTGTTCCCCTATCCAGCCCCCAAGAAGGGGTAAGGATGTTACCCAGTTGTGGGCGTCGGGTTTGTGATACTCACGTCGTTATCGCGAATCCTGATACATTGACCCAATGTGAGCCTGATCAAGTGGGGGAAATTTGGGTGAAAGACCCCAGTGTGGCAAAAGGGTATTGGCAACGTCCAGAGGCGACAAAGGAAACGTTTCAGGCTTACCTGACAGATACCGGGGAAGGTCCGTTCTTACGGACAGGGGATTTAGGATTTTTGCGGGACGGTGAACTGTTTATTACGGGTCGGATTAAAGACCTGATTATTATCCGAGGGACCAATCATTATCCGCAAGATATTGAATGGACAGTACAAGCGGTTCACTCCGCCTTGCGTCCGGATTATGGTGCAGCCTTTTCCATTGAGGCTGGGGGGGAGGAACGGTTGATTGTGCTACAGGAGGTTGAACGCCGGACTCAAGATGTAAACTTTGAGGAAGTAATTACGGATATTCGCCAAGCTGTAGCCGAGGAACATGAAATCCCAGCTTATGCGGTTGTCCTAGTTCAACCGGGAACCATTGAGAAAACCTCAAGTGGTAAGATTCAGCGCCGTGCGGCGAGAACTAAGTTCTTGAATGGAGAACTGGGTGTGATCGCGGATTGGAGCGAAAATCCGAAACTCAGGAGTAAGTTCCGCACCCTCCAGGGAGAAGTCGATGCTTTGGTGCAGCAATTACAAGTTCCCAAGTCTTAGGTTTGGTGATTGGGGATTGGTGATTGGTTAAAGATTTATTGCACCATATCGGGGCGGGTTTAGGAAAATCAAGGTCAAGTAACGATAATCGTAAAACCCGCCCCTAGGAAAAACACAAAGAGGGTACAGGTTAATGCATCAACTGAAACAGTATCAAATAGCACAAGCGCTAGAACAGGATTTAGGAGATCCGGCTCATCCAGAGAGTACGATGTCCTTCAAACGGGTGATGGAACTGGATGAGAGCGAAGAATTTCCTGAAGCTGAAGTGGATTGGCTTTATAACTGGAAACTGCAAGATTACTACGTCCCAGAAAACTGTGGGGGTAAATTTACCTCCTTTGAGGAATTCGTCGCCTTTGTCCGGGTGATGTCGCGGCGAGACCAAACGATCGCGATCGCATTTACCACCATGTTCTGGTCGTTCCTCACCTGGATGGCGGGTACAGATGCCCAGAAAAAGAAACTTTCCCAGTTTATCCGCGAGGAAAAGGGGACGATGTGTCTTGCCTATTCCGAACGAGCCCATGGGAGTGACTTGATTGGTGGCGATGTGACTGCCAAAAAAGTTGAGGGAGGGTATCTCCTAAATGGGGAAAAGTGGCCCATTAACCGCGCTACCCGTTCCGGGGTATCGTTTGTTTTAGCCAAAACCAGTGAAGAAGAAGGCGCTCGTTGTCTTTCCTTATTTATGGTTGACAAACGTCAACTTGACCCCTCTAGCTACTATAACTTACCCAAAATCCTCACCCATGGTATTCGCGCCTCAGATATGAGTGGGATTGGGTTTAAGGATTGCTTCATTCCCGAAGGGATGCGCCTAAAGGACGAAGGTTCGGGTTTAGAACTAGCACTCAAGGGCTTCCAAATCACCCGCATGTTGTGCGCCGCCTTCTCTCACGGTGCTGCTGATACGGCGATGAGAACCACGCTAAACTTTGCCATTAACCGGGTTGTTTATCACAAAACGGTTTTTGATATCCCGCAACCTCGGCAAACCTTAGTTGATGCCTTTATTGACATGTTGGTTTGTGATTGCGAAACCATTGGGGCGGCGAGAGGGTTTCATATTATCCCCGAACAATTCTCGGTTTGGTCGGCGGTGGTTAAATACTTCGTCACCATCAAACTGGAAGAGGTGATTAACAGTGTGTATGTCGTCCTCGGTTCCCGTTTCTATATGCGGGATGAGCATGACTACGGCATTTTCCAGAAACTGCTGCGGGATAATTCGATTATCAGTATGTTTGATGGCAGTAGTGTAGTTAACCTTCATGCCCTAATTCTCCAGTTTCGCCCAATCGCCAAATATCGCTCCAGACGCAAGCAGAAGACGATGGAGGGGATTCAATCTCGCCTAGATACCATTTTTTCCCTAGAAAAATCCGTCCCGCCATTTGAGCCAGAGAAGCTGGAATTATTTGGTCGGGGGGCTGACGATGTTCTGCAAGGGCTAGAAATTGCCCTGGAACAACTCCAGGCGCTGAAGACACAAGGGGATGTTGACGCCGACGTACTGGAAAAAATTATCACATTAACTACCATTGTTCTAGAAGAACTCGACGCCTTCGATGAACGAATTGCCAACTCCGGATTTGAACATGGTCATGATCAAGATCCCGAACTCTTTGAACTGGCGAAAAAATACTGCGACTTACACGCCGCCGCCGCCTCGGTTCACACCTGGATTTACAACCGGACAATCTTGGGTGAGTTCTTTAGCAAGGGAGAATGGTTAGTATTAGGACTTTATCGCCGCTTACGCCCCTGGCGAACCCTACCCACTGTCCCGAAAGCGTACAGTGAAAATGTTGCTCAAGAACTGCTTCAGCTGCATCAGGAAAACAAAATGTTTTCCATTGTACCCATTCAACTAGCCCACACTGAAACACAAGAGGAAAAAACCCATGCAAGTGCAGAACTCCAACTCCAAGCCTAATGACGTTATGGTTCAAAGTGACGTAGAAACCACCAATCAGCCCGTTGATTCCGTCCAAGCTATTCAAAACTGGATGGTGAATCAACTGGTAGAACAACTATCCTTAGATGCCAAAAACATTGATGTCACCGAACCTTTAACCCGCTATGGGCTTGATTCCATTGATGCGGTAACCATTGTCGGTGAACTCGAAGATTGGTTAGAGGTGGAATTACCTTCGACGTTGTTCTGGGATTATCCGACGATTGAGAAATCGGCTCAATATTTGGTCGCAGAATTCGATGTCTCGGCTGCATTAAACAACGCCGAACCCGTAGCCCCCTCGGATAATAAAGACGTGGAACCCGAAGCATCCGAAAAATCCGGCAAAGGCTGGGGTGGATTTTGGAAAGGATTGGGAGGGTAGAGACGTGCCATGGCACGTCTGGGAGCAGGGGGAGCAGGGGGAGAAAATTTCTCCCATTACCCTATTCCCTATTCCCTATTCCCTGTTCCCTATTCCCTAACGAATGACCAATGACCAATAACCAATGACCAATAACCAATGACGAATGACAAAAAAGGAGGAAGCTGCTAATTGAATTTTTCTGACTTTTCCTTCTGGTGGGTGCTACTGCTTTACGCCATTCCTTTCTTTGCCATTCGCTATGTTGGCAAATCACTGAAGCTGTGGCGAGACAACTTTGACACCATCGGTTTGGCGGTGATGTCACTGATATTGTTTTTGAATGCCAGTCGCTCTAGTTTCGCCATATTTATTGTTGAGGTAGTGTTCAACTACTTCATGGTACGGCTGATGCTCCAGCGTCGGGGGAATGGAGCTAAGCTGATTGCCGCGATTGTGATTATCACCGATATTGCGATCCTCGCCTACCTAAAATACTTGACATTTTTTGCCGAAGATGTATTGGGAATCGTTGTACCGGGATTCAGAAACAACTGGGAACAAGGCTTTCCCTTGCCAATTTTTCAACAGATTCCCCCTGGCGTGTCCTTCTACACCTTCCAGATGGTAGCGTTTGTGGTCGATTCCCTCAGACCTAAATATAAAAAACCTATCGCTTTTCTCGATTACATTAACTTTATTGCCTTCTTTCCGCAGATTGTCGCAGGACCGATTGAACGGCGGGCTGACTTATTACCCCAAATTCAATCATTTCGCTTTAAATTCACAGCAGAAAATTTTGAGTTGGGATTACGATGGCTATCCTTGGGCTTCTTTATGAAGTTGGTGCTAGCTGATAATATCGCCCCCTACATTAACTTACAAGAAACCGCAAATCCCTGGATTGTTTGGTTCTTTGCTTACTTATTTACCCTGCGAATCTACTTTGATTTTGCCGGCTATAGTTTCATGGCGCTAGGTGTGGCGAGAATATTGGGAGTTCAACTAACCGTAAACTTCCTGGCTCCCTATACCTCCGTCAGTATCCAGGAATTTTGGCGGCGATGGCACATTACCCTGAATAACTGGTTTCGCGACTATGTGTTTTTACCCCTAATGGGTTCTAAAAAACAATTAGCCGCCTTCTTTTTATTCATCACCTTTACCCTATCCGGATTCTGGCATGGTGCGGCGTGGAATTTTATTATTTGGGGCGCTTATCATGGAGCGTTACTGTTGCTATTACGCTACACAGGTAGACCATTTCAACGCTTTATGGGAAAAGGAAAGCAGGTGTCCCGGTTTCAGTTTATCTCTTGGGCGCTAACATTTGGAGCCGTGACGCTGGGGTGTCTGTTCTTTATGGAAACGGATATTCTCCGATTACTCTCAAAGTTACGCACGATTATTACCCCATGGGCGTATTCTTTATCGAATTTAGGCGAATTCTTGAGTTCCTACAGTCTCAACGAGGGTGCTGTTTTGATTGTCACACTCTTGCTAGCAAATGCTGTGTTATTTATGGAACATCTCGCCGTTTGGCAGAAACGCAAATTTGAATATGAATTGTTACTATTACCTTGGGTATCGCGAGTTTTATTAGGATTAACCATCCTATTCGCGGCGAATCAGCCGTCTGAGTTTATTTACTTTGAATTCTGATGTGGAAATCATTAAAACTGAGCAGTTGGATTGCAGTTGCTGCGATCGCGTGGACAATAGGTTATATTTACAACGCCCGCTATGGTGGAGAGTTGAGCTGGCTACGCATGATGTACGAAGACAAAATCGCGTTAGCCGAGAAGGTAGAAGCGCCGCGACGTTTGCTGATTACTGGGGGTTCAGGGGCGCATTATACGATAAATTCCGAGTTGATGGAACAGAAACTGGGGATTCCCGTGCTGAACTTGGGAATCGATGGACCGGTGGGTTTAAATGTGATTCTTCCCAGTATTATTGATCAGGTTCGTCCCGGAGATATCGTGCTACTGATTCCCGAATATCTCATTTTATGGTCAGAAAATGGATTAGGCGATCGCTCGGCTCAATTTGGTGTCGCCATTGGACGTCCGGGGTTAGGTGGAATTCCCCCCAAGCAACTGGCTCAAGATACCCTAATGCTGGGTACCGCCACACTCAGAGGCGTCACCAAGTCTACGATAGATGTGATCCAAAAAGGACAGATGACGGGTTACTACTCGGATGGGGTGAATGCTTATGGAGATCCCGCCCCTGAAGATGATAAACACCGCACGGGAGACTGGTGGGAATTACCGATTAATCAACCCATCACCAAACACGCCGTCAAGCGGATTGAGCAATTTCGTCAGGAAGTAGAAGCCAAAGGAGGAAAATTAGTTCTATCATTACCCTGGGTCTATGCTCGCACTGATGAGAAATCAATTGCTAATGTGGAAAAAACGGCAGAGGAGTTAGCCAAAATTGCCCCGTTAATTTATGATCCAGAGTCTTTAAATATGAAGACGAACTCAGATTTATTTGCCGATACCCACTACCACCTAACCCCTAAATCTCGGATAATTCGCTCCAGGGAGTTGGTTAAGCAACTCAGGGAAATTCCTGAACTAAACTTTAGGAATGAACAATGAACCATGAACCATCTATTCACATCTGTATTCTAGGCGGGGGTTTTGGTGGACTTTATACCGCCTTATACCTGCAACGGTTTCGCCTGTTTAAATCACCCAAATATAAAATTACACTAATTGACCGCAAAGATCATCTGGTGTTTACGCCCTTACTTTATGAACGGGTTACCGAGGAACTGCAAGCCTGGGAAATTGCCCCCCGTTATCGAACCTTAATTAAAAACACAACGGTTGACTTTTGTCAAGGAACGATTCAGGCTCTCGATCTAGAAAAACGCCAAGTTAAGCTGCAATTAGAGACACTATCAGAATCAGGGCAAAATCTCAGAATTGTAAATTATGACTATTTAGTATTAACCGTTGGCGCCGAGATGCGATTGGAGGGTGTACCTGGTGCGGCGACGTATGCTTATCCCTTCCGCACCGTTACTGATGCGGAACGCCTCAACCAACGGCTTAAGCAGTTAGAACAATCCAATTTGCCCCAAATTCGCGTCGCCGTGATCGGCGCAGGACCGAGTGGTGTAGAGTTAGCTTGTAAACTTAGCGATCGCTTGCAGAAACGGGGACAGGTACGACTAATTGAACGGGGTCAGCAATTGCTGAAAACCTTTACCCCTTACAGTCAAAAATCCGCCTATCGCGCCTTAAGTGCCCGTCGGGTACAAATGGAGTTTGAAACCAGTGTAGAGGTGATTGAAGCCGATCAAATTACTCTAATTAATCCCAACGGGAAAACCATTATGCCCGTTGATCTGGTGTTATGGACAGTGGGGACTCGTTCCATTGAATGGGTAAGCCATCTCCCCTGTCAACAGAATGCTCAAGGTAAGATACTCACCCATCCCACTTTACAGGTTGTGGATTATCCAGAAGTCCTCGCCCTAGGGGATATGGCAGAAATCCCAGATTATCCACAACTCCCCAAAACCGCACAAGTAGCTTACCAACAAGCCGATTGTGCCGCCAAAAACCTGTATCGGGCGGTTAGGGGTAAACGTTTAAAGCCGTTCCGCTATTTACATTTAGGCGAAATGTTGACCTTGGGAAAAGGGGAGGCGGTAGTTTCCAGTTTTGCCCTGAAGATAAGGGGTCCTTTGGCTGGTATTATTAGACAATTCGTTTATCTCCAGCGCTTGCCAACCCTGCGCCATCGCTTGCGGGTGTTGCAGCATTGGGTCGGTCAATGGTTGGTTAATTTGAGGCGACAATTAGCACAGCTATTCTGGAAACGGCGACGAAAAACGGTTCGTTGATTGTCATTTGTCCTACTTCATGCTTAAGGGGAATGTTACTGACTGGTATGCTGGTGGGCAATGCCCACCCTACGGTATATCAAAGGTTTTGGCGATCTCCCCTAGAAGCAAGTTAAATCTTATGTAAGGGTTTGAGGACTATTGACAGAATTTAATAGAGTTGGGTGTATATTTTTTTGAGGCAATTCCCCAAATCGCGTGAGGACTAACGTTTATGGCGTCCAGTGTGCAGAAACCGAAAGGCAAGTGGGTGAGTAAGATTGAACCATTGTTTGGGTTTGATTTGCGCTCGCTGGCTGTTTTTCGTATTGGTGTAGCGATTATCCTGATTGCCGATTTGCTCATCCGTGCCCAGGATATTACAAGACTTTACAGTGATGCTGGGGTATTACCGCGCACCGCATTGATCGATGAGATTCTTCCTCCTTGGTATTGGTCCGTGCATCTAATGGGGGGTCAACCCTTTATTCAAGGTGTTGTCTTTTTGCTGGCGGGATTAATCGCGGTAGCCCTACTTGTAGGATACCGGACCAGGTTGGCTGCGATCGCGTCTTGGGTCATGCTAATCTCCCTGCACAACCGGAATCCCACCGTGTTATTTGCCGCTGATGACATGCTGCGGGCGCTATTGTTCTGGATGATGTTCTTACCCCTAGGGGCGTCTTACTCGGTGGATAGCGCCCTGAATTCATCCAGTAAGCCCTTACCCAAGCGGATTCTCACCGGGGCTACATTCGCGCTAACCTTACAAATTTATTATGTCTATGCCTTTTCCGCTGCGTTTAAAACAACCAGCGATATCTGGTTTCCCAAACTTACCGCCGTCTATTATGCCTTAAGTTTTGACCAGTACGCTGCACCACTGGGTCAATTCTTACTGAACTTCCCTCCCCTGTTAGTGTTTTCCACTGTCGCCACATTAATATTGGAGTGGATTGGTCCCTTATTTCTCTTTATCCCCTGGCGGACTACGTTTTTTCGCTGCGCCACGATTATCACGTTTATCTTGTTACATGTCGGCTTTGGCTTAACGCTGCATATTGGCTTGTTTCCGGCGTTAGGGATATTTGTCTGGTTGGTGTTTATCCCGACTGAGGTATGGGATGCCCTTTATAAGCGAGTATATACCCCTAAACGGGCTGGGTTAAGAATTTATTACGATGCCGACTGTGGGTTCTGTAAAAAGGTTGTTTATCTGCTGCGGACATTTTTAATCTTACCCAAAACCCCCTTACAGACGGCGCAGGATGACCCCTCGATTTATGCCGATATGCAGGAGAAAAACTCCTGGGTGGTTGTAGACTGGCAAGAGAACAGGCATTTTAAGTGGGAAGCGATGGCGTATGTGGTGAGTCTTTCTCCAGTCTTTAAACCCCTAGCCTACGTTCTCCGTTGGCGTCCTTTCATGGCAGTGGGAACAAAGTTCTATGAGACAATTGCTTCAAATCGTAAAATGGCGGGTAAATTCACCGCACCCTTAAAATTTCGTCCGGTGGAAGTCCATTCTTCAGGACTATTAAACATCGTCGCCTTGCTGCTATTTGCTTACGTTACAGTGTGGAATTTCCGCAGTTTAGCCGATGCGCGATCGCTGAAGCAGACGCTAGATCCCAATACTCTTGCCAAAATTGACCGGGTGATGAAGTCAAGGACGCTAAATTCCCTAGACTGGATTAGTCGCCTATTGCGGTTAGATCAGTCGTGGAGTATTTTCGCCCCAGCGCCGCCGAGGGATGATGGTTGGCATGTTATTGTCGGTAAACTGAAGGATGGTAGCGAGGTTGACCTTTTGCGGAATCGGGGTTCTGTAAATTGGGATAAGCCGAGTATTCAGCAGCGCAATGCCCTGTATCCCAATATGCAGTGGCGTACCTACTTCATCAATCTCAATCGCGCGATCGGTAATAAGCTTTATCCTTATTATGCTGCGTATCTGTGTAGAAACTGGAATGAACAAAATCAGGGAAATCAAGAATTAGAGAGTTTGGACATTTATTTTGTAGATGAACGAACTGTTCCACCCGGAGAAACTCAGGATGTAGAGAAGAAGATTCAGTGGCAGCAATCTTGTTCTGGAGAAGACTAGGAAAATTATAAAAATCAACTTAATGAATTAAACAAAAATGAATTGAACTGAGTCGAGTGAAAAATTTAAAATATACCTTTACCTAAGACAATGTAATGCCCGGTATCACAAAATGTAATGGCGTGCCATTTAGTCAATTCAATTTACTCATAGTCATAGTCTTCCAGATCGATTAATATACTTACTATAAAAGATGCTATTTAATTCCTACGTCTTTATCTTTATATTTTTACCGATTACTCTAATTGTTTTCTTTAGCTTAGCCAGATTTAGATTGACTAAGCTGGCTACCCTCTGCTTAACCATTAGTTCCTTCATTTTTTATGGATACTGGAATATCGCCTATCTTCCCCTATTACTCATTTCTATTGTCTTTAATCATCAAATAGGCAAAGCCATAGAAAATACTCAAACGGAGGAGAAGCAAGCCAAAATTCTACTCTGGATGGGAATTGGTGTTAACTTAGCAATCATTGCTTATTACAAATATGCTAATTTTTTCCTCTCTTCAATTAACGGCATTCTCAACACTGAGCTGATCATTCCGACAATTATCTTACCTCTGGGTATTTCCTTTTACACCTTTACCCAAATTGCTTACTTAGTTGATGCCTATCGAGGTGAAACAAAAAATTCTAACTACGACTTGCTCACCTATAGTTTATTTATTAGTTACTTCCCACAATTAATCGCTGGACCGATTCTACGCCATGACGAACTCATCAATCAGTTTCGTCAAAAGCGACATTTCATTTTTTCCCAAAAGAACATGGCGTTAGGATTAACCATGTTTAGTCTGGGGCTATCTAAAAAAGTCTTAATCGCGGATAACATATCACCCTGGGTAGCCCCCGTCTTTAATAATCCAGAGGCTGTCAGCTTTATTGAAGCCTGGGTGGGGGCACTTAGCTATACCTTTCAACTGTATTTTGATTTTTCGGGCTACTCGGATATGGCAATTGGCTTAGGGTTGATGTTTAATATCCGCCTACCGATTAACTTTAACTCACCCTATAAAGCCATCTCGATTATTGACTTCTGGCGGCGTTGGCATATTACCTTATCCAATTTCCTGCGGGATTACCTTTACATACCCCTCGGTGGTAGTCGTCGCGGACAAGTACGCCGTTATACTAACCTTTTGATTACCATGTTACTGGGTGGGTTATGGCATGGTGCGGGCTGGACTTATGTAATATGGGGGGGATTGCATGGTATGTATTTATCCATCAATCATGGGTGGCGTAAGTTGAATATGCCATTACCCAAGCTATTGGGATGGGTTGTAACCTTTATTGCCGTCATTATGGGATGGGTATTATTTCGCTCTCGCAATCTACCCGAAGCCGTTGAACTTATCCAAACAATGGTAGGAATTAACGGTGTTACATTACCCGGTGAAGCTCAAGGTAAGTTGTCAATATTAACCCAGTTTGGATTACAACTCAAGTCATGGAATGATTTAGCTTATTTACCCCAAGTTAATGGCAGTAAAGCTTTAAGTCTACTGGTGTTAATTGGGCTAGCCTTTTGTGTCACCTTTTTACCCAACACGCAGCAAATTTTGCAAAAGCTGAAGCCTCGATGGTGGTGGGCTGTATGGGTGGGAATATTAGCCAGTTTTTCGTTACTCTCACTCAATCGCGTATCAGAATTTCTGTATTTTCAATTTTAATACACTTGAATCAGCATGAAACTATCTACTCAATCCACCTCTAAATCGTCTGAAAAATTATCCAAATTTAACAGAAAAAAAGTATCAAGAAAACCCTATCGTTGGTTTAATTCAATCTTTTTTATCGCTGCCTTCACACCATTAATTTCTGTCGGATTATTCAACAGTCTGATTGATCCTTATGATATCTTCAATACGCCAGATGTATTAGGGCTTAACACGTCTAAACCTAATAAGGATAAAAACGACCGACTGTTCAAAGCCACAGATATTATCCGGATTAAACCTGTCACCGTTTTTATTGGTTCATCCCGAACAAAACAAGGATTAAATCCTAGCTATAATGCGTTAAATAATAAACAACCTGCTTATAATTTAGCCATTAACGGACCAAATGCTTATGAAGTACGGCGTTACTTAGAACATGCGATCGCGAATCAGCCCAATCTAAAAACGGTGGTATTGGGAGTAGACTTTTTTATGTTTAATGATTCTCTCATGAATCAACCCACGTTTTCCAACAATAGACTAGAGAAAAAACACATTGCTATGCAAGACTTTCTGAATTCTACCTTTTCATTAGATGCGCTTTCAGCTAGTCAAGAAACAGTACAGGCAAGTTTGGATAATCCCAACGACAATGATGATTATGGTGAAAATGGCTTTATGCCTAATCGCAATATAGAACCTGATGCTACAGAATGGAGATTTAATGGCGGAATCAAACTTTACTTTGAACTCCATTCAGATTATCAATTTTCTGATCACTATTTCTCCGATTTCAAAAAAATTGTAGAACTGTGTCAAAAACATGATATAGACTTACAAGTTTTTATTTCACCCTCCCACGCCACCCAATGGGAAGCTATTCGCACAACTGGACGTTGGCACACCTTTGAACAATGGAAGCGAGATATTGTAAACATTGTTCCAGTTTGGGATTTTTCTGGGTACAACAGTATAACCACAGAACCCATTCATGATACGATGCAAAATTATGTCGATAACTCTCACTATACGGAAAAGGTTGGGAATTTAGTCCTCAACCGTATTTTCTCACATAACGAAAATACTGTACCTAATGATTTTGGGGTTTGGCTTACACCTCAAACGATAGAGTATCACTTGAGTAAAATTAATACGGATCGGGAATTATGGGCAGAAAAAAATTCTGATGAAATCCAGTTTGTGGAATCCATTAAAAATCAAATGAAATAAGTAGTTGGATAAACAACAATTAATACAATAAGTATTAAAGCAATTCTTGAACTATGCTTAAGTTAATTAAAAAAAAGTTATTCCTGATCAAAGCTATTTTTTGGTTAATAGCTATTATATTAGGCTTGCTACAAGCGTGGTCGAATCGTTATAGCGTATCAACTGGAGACGCTATTTCTTATCTAGATATTGGCGAAGCCTACTTTCAAGGAGATTGGCAGCAAGCTGTAAACGGTTATTTTAGTCCTCTGTACTCATTGTTATTGGGGTTAAGCGTTTCTGTACTCAACCCTTCTAGTTATTGGCAGTTTTTTGTGGTTAAACTCGTCAACTTTACAATTTATTTATTGAGCTTAGTTGCCTTTGAGTTACTCTTAAGTGAATTTATAAATTATTATAACATAAAGCTATCTAATAATACTAATACCCAAAAATCAAGTCTAATTATTCCCAACTGGATTTGGTATGTATCCGGTTACATTTTATTTCTTTGGTCAGCATTAAAGTGGATAGGTATTGATAATGATACCCCAGATATGTGTGTGGCAACACTGGTTTACTTAGCTGCATGGCTAGTATTGCGAGTCTACGCTCGGTCAGATCACTGGTTCAACTTTATCGGGCTAGGAGTAGTCTTAGGACTAGGATATTTATCCAAAGCCATCATGTTTCCCATGGCGTTTATATTCCTTGGCACCTGTTTCTTTTCAGTTGGAAATATCCGCCGCTCTTTGCCCCGAATTTCAGTCGCATTTTTAGTGTTTGCCCTGATATCCACTCCTTTTATTGCGGCAATTTCTCAAGCCAACGGCTATCTGACCTTTGGCACAGCAGGCAAATTTAACTACGCCTGGAATATTAGTCCAGGAGGAATTGAGCCAGAAGAAAAAATAGCGATCTTGGGAAGATATGGGGTGGGTCATTCTTACTATTGGGCAAGATTAGCCCAAGTAAAAATTATCGCTGAGATTCCTAACCTGCAAAAATTCTGGCAATCTAATGATTCCACTCGCTCTCAAGTTTATAAGGTTCTAGAAGAGGCAGGAGCTAAAGTTTTGGTCGAAGAACCGGGAGTAAATTCGCCCTTAGACTATAGATCTATTCAAGGTTGGCAAAAACTGAAAAATGCAGATTGCTATCTTTATTTTTTATCCCCTGAAAATAGTGATCGACGTGATTTTAAATAAACCATAAAATCTTACCGTAAGGCTAAATAATTTAATTGATTGACAATATTGACTCGGAGTCAAGTTCAGAATTGAGCATTAACTATGACAGATTCACTATCCGTTAAAGACTATCAAACGCCCATCATCCAGCCCAATCCACTGGCGTTATCGGTAGTTGTACCCATTTACAATGAAGTCGCTAGTATACCCCACCTAGTTGACGCCGTAGCAACGAGTTTAAAAGCCAATCAGCTTTCCTACGAAATTGTCTGTGTCGATGATGGTTCCCAAGATGGTTCCACAGAACTCCTCTTGGAGTTAGCACGCAGCCGCCCGGACTTAAAAGCGGTGATTCTCCGCCGAAATTACGGTCAAACCGCCGCCATGTCAGCCGGATTTAAACATGCTCAAGGTGGTGTTATTGTGATGATAGATGGCGATTTACAAAATGATCCGGCTGATATTCCCGCCTTACTCGCCAAAATAGAAGAAGGGTATGATTTAGTTAGTGGTTGGCGTAAAGAAAGACAGGATGCGGCTTTAACTCGACTCCTCCCCTCTAAAATTGCCAATTGGCTGATTGGGAAAGTGACTGGCGTAAAATTACATGATTATGGTTGTTCCCTGAAAGCCTACCGTTGTGAACTGGTTGCGGATATGAATCTTTATGGCGAGTTACATCGATTTCTACCCGCGTTAGCCTATATTGAAGGGGCAAGAATTACCGAAATTCCCGTGCGACATCATGCCCGTCGCTACGGTAAAAGTAAGTATGGATTGGGGCGAACGTTTCGTGTGGTCATGGATTTATTGACCGTATTTTTTATGAAAAAATTTCTCACTCGCCCTATGCATGTCTTTGGACTATTCGGTTTGCTTTCCTTCAGTGTGGGATTGTTTTTAGGGCTATATTTAACGATACTAAAACTAGGTTTTGGGCAGAGTATTGGTGACCGACCTTTGCTGATTTTAGCTGTTGTTCTGTTATTAGCAGGCGTCCAGTTATTTAGCTTTGGTCTATTGGCAGAATTGTTAATGCGAACCTACCATGAATCCCAAGGGCGACCGATTTATCGAGTGCGGGAGGTGGTTGGGAGGAATTATGAATGATGACTCCTTACCCGCCACTAACGCCTATCGCTAAACCGAGACGCTAGGGGGGGTTTACTCAAGTTATCGGTTGAAAGGCAAAGGTGATTGGTAAAACCCGCCCCGACAATTGATTGCTATTCTAGGAAGTCCATAAACGTTCGCTGATAAGGGCTAGTCCAGCTGCGCTGAGTTCTGCCAAAATACTAACAAGGCGAAATAGGGCAACCCCTGTAAGAATGAGAACAGCAGACAACTGCTGATCTAAAAGCGCGATCGCAGTGGCTTCAAATACACCTAAACCTCCCGGTGCGCCAGGTACGACTAATCCCAGTAACCAGGCGAAACTAAAAGCACTCAGTAACGGCAGAATTTGACTGGGAGTAATTGCTCCTAGCGCCAGTAAAGTAAATAAAAATCCGGTTCCCCGAAATCCCAAAAAGCCCATTTCACCCAACAATGGCAATAAGGGATAGCGTTCAATGTAGAAGTCTCCCGTATCTGTAACCTTCTTGGAACGGCTTAAGCGTTGAACAATGGGATTGAGAACTCGCGGATGAACTCCCAACAGCACCACGATTAAGCCCAAAATTTGTAAACCCCACATCCGGCTATCAGACGCCGTGTTAATCCACCCCAATCCGCCACTAATTAACGCGATCGCTAATGCAGCGGCTGCCATTAACAGGGGTTCGAGTAACACACTGATACTAGCAGCACCCACTGATCCCCCCGCCCCCCTCACCGCTGAAATTCGACCATAGAAATGCCACACATTGCCAGGTAAATATTTAGCGATATTAGTTTTAAGGTAAACCTGTAGCGCCCAACGCACTCCTATGGGTTGCTTAAAAGCCTGTAAAATCCACGTCCAAACCCAACCCGACCAAATATGTGCCAGCAGCGTAACCAAAAGTGCGATCGCCAGCATTGTCCACCCCTGGGGATCAATGCGAATCCCCGCAACATCTCGCCAATGATCTTTAAAAGCTTTGGCGATAAAAAACAGCGTCCCGCCCAGAATGACCCAGCGAATGTAGGGTTTTATCGACGACCAAATTTTTTTCATCGGCTAGCGGGAGAAGCTGGGGGAGATGAGGGAGATGAGGGAGATGAGGAAGATGAGAGAACTTTCCTTGTCTGTGTAATCAGTGTCAATAAGCTCTCACCTCCCTACCCCTATCTCTCCAATAAATCCGTGAAATCAGTGTTTTGACGAATGACAAATGACAAATGACTAATCCCCTTATTGACCGACAGCAGCAGCGAGCTTGGCTATGGATTGTTCAACGATAGTAGCGGCGGCGTCTACTTCCTCAGCCGAGACAATCAAGGGGGGGACAAAGCGCACCACCTTAGGACCTGCGGGTACTAACAGCAATCCTCGTTCCATCGCCGCTTTCACCACATCCACCGCCGTAAGTTCCACATCCGCGTTCAACTCCATCCCATTAATCAGTCCCCAACCGCGCACCTCAGTAATTAGCTGGGGATAGTTCATCGCGATCGCTCGCAGACGAGTCCGCAACTGTTCGCCCCGTTGCTGAACGTTTTGTAGAATATCTTCCCGTTCCAACGTCTGAGCGACAGTTAATGCAGTAGCACAAGCCAAGGGATTCCCGCCAAAGGTACTCGCGTGATCCCCAGGTTGAAACACATTACAGAATTGCTTACACAGCATCGCCCCAATTGGAACACCGCCAGCCAATCCCTTAGCGCTGGTAAAAATATCTGGCTCAATCCCTAGATTCTCATATCCCCAGTACTTACCCGTGCGACCCATCCCGACTTGTACTTCATCTAAAATCAGCAAGATCCCCGTCTCGTCACAGATTTTCCGCAAGCGCAGGAAGTACTCCAACTCTCCTGGACGCACACCCCCTTCTCCTTGCAGAGGTTCCAGCATCACCGCCGCTACTCGTTGATCCCCTTCATCCAATTCTGTGATCGCATTTTCCAGGGCGCGGATATCGTTATAAGGCACATAATAGAATCCCGGCACCAAGGGGTCAAAATTCTTCTGATACTTTGGCTGACCCGTTGCTGTAATCGTCGCTAACGTGCGTCCATGGAAACTGGCAGTCGCGGTCAAAATTACCGGTTTCTCAATCTCTAGAACCGTGTGGGCGTATTTCCGAGCCAATTTAATCGCCCCTTCATTCGCCTCCGCACCCGAGTTACAGAAAAAGACGCGATCGGCACAGGAATGCTCAATCATCCACTGAGCTAAGTCTCCTTGGGGGGGAATATAGTACAGATTAGAAACATGGTGCAGAGTTTTGATTTGTTGCGTCACCGTTTCGATCAGAGCCGGATGGGCGTGACCCAAGGTACAGGTAGCGATCCCAGCTACAAAATCGAGATAATCACGTCCGGCTGTATCCCAAACCCGGCAACCTGTACCCCGTTCTAGGGCGATGGGGAAGCGACTATATGTTCCCATCACGTTAGTATCGAAATCGTTGGGATCGTAGGCAGTAGATACACCATCTGCTGATTCAGCAGGGATTCCGGGATTCTCGACGAGAGTTGGTCTGGTCACAAACATCATCTCCTAATTTGATTGGTCATTTTTCAGGGAACAGGGAACGTTTTTTCCAATGTAGGGGCGGGTTTCACTATTATCGTTTTTTTCCTGCCCTGATGTGACTCGCACCCGCCCCAACCGAAGTTTTGAGTTAACTCCCTTGTCTCCCCATCTGCCCCATCTCCCCTTGCTTCCCCATCCCCTTGAGCTTATTTTCACCCGATCGGTAGAGAGTAAAACACTGACCTGTATGAGATTCTGTATATAGCCCATTGAATTTCCCGCTATAATCCATACACCTATGCTGTTGAGTAGTTTGTAATCAGGGCAACAACTAGCCAAATTGCTTCTGGTAGCCTTAGAATCAGTATTTTCTAATCCTAAACGTAGAGAAGGTATCGAGATGAGGGGTGCGCCTTGGATGGCAACTCCCATTCAAATCGTCTCCGCTGTTGAACTGTAAAGCCCAGAGCTAAAGCCAGTTTTGAAAAAATTTCTTGAGAACGCTCATTTATATTCAGTCCATCGGCTCAATCTGATTTGCCAGAAAACTCAATCACAATTTTCCATAACACTCCTACTTCAAACCTAACTATGACTATCGCACAATTGAACCCAACTTCTACTCGTCAGTTTACAGAAGATACGGGTTTTTCTCACCCTCAGACTGATCAAATCTCAGACAATGACCAAAATCTTGTAGAAGTCGAATTCTCCGAATCAGAGACTCGTTCGGGAAAAACGCGGCAATCTGGCTACCATAAAACTAGCTCTGATGATACAGTAGGAGCTTTCTTCAAGGAGATGGCGCGTTATCCCTTGCTGAAGCCAGAAGAAGAGATCGAGTTAGCCACTCAGGTTCAATTTTTGGTAGAAATGGACGAGATGACTGAACGCTTGCACCAAGAGTTGGGGCGCAAGCCAACGAATGCGGAACTGGCTCAAGCTTTTGATCTCACCGAACGTCAATTTGAAAATCGCCTCTACCGAGGACAGATATCTAAGCGTAAAATGATTCGCTCCAACTTACGCTTAGTCGTTTCCATCGCCAAGCGTTATCTTAACCGGGGAGTTCCTTTCCTAGATTTAATTCAAGAAGGCGCATTAGGGCTCAATCGGGCGGCGGAGAAGTTCGATCCCGGCAAAGGTTACAAATTCTCCACCTATGCTTATTGGTGGATTCGTCAGGCGATTACCCGTACCATAGCCAACGACGCCCGCACGATTCGCTTACCGATTCACATTGTCGAAAAGCTGAATAAGCTGAAAAAAGTGCAACGCGAACTCAAGCAGAAACTGCAACGGACTCCCAACGAAACCGAACTCGCAGAAGCATTAGAGATTAGCCGCACTAACTTGCGTCAGTTGTTACAATTACGGCGGCGATCGCTCTCTCTCAACCATCGGGTAGGTAAAGGCGAAGATACAGAACTTGTGGATTTGCTAGAAGACAACGATTTACATTTGCCCGAACAGCAGATGAGCGAATCTATGATGCGTCAAGAGATTTCCGATGTCTTGAGTGATGTTCTCACCGAACGGGAAAAGGATGTCATTTCTCTGCGCTATGGGTTGGCTACTCCTGAAGCCTACACCTTAGAGGAAGTCGGCAGCATGTTCAACCTTTCCCGCGAAAGGGTACGTCAGATTCAGAGTAAAGCCATGCGGAAGCTGCGCCGTCCTCAAGTTGCTCGCCGCCTACAAGGGTGGTTAAGTTAGGATGGGTTTTGTAGTAAGCGCTTCAGCGCTGATGGCACGAAGCGTGCAAACTACGAACGAACAATGAATAAGTTGAAGATACGACCAGCTACTCCAACGGATGTGCCAGTGCTGTTTGAACTCATTCAAGCACTGGCTGAGTATGAGAAGCTGTCTCACTTAGTCACAGGGACGGTGGAGGCTCTCCAAGACCACCTGTTTGGCGCTAAACCTTATGTTGAGGCAATTCTGGCAGAATATAAAGGGCAGAGGGTAGGCTTTGCCCTGTTTTTCTCTAACTATTCCACCTTTTTGACCAAACCGGGCATTTATATTGAAGATTTATTCGTGCGCCCGGAATTTCGGCGTCAGGGTATCGGGAAGGCTTTGCTAACATATCTTGCCCAACTAGCGGTAGAACGGGATTGTGGGCGGTTAGAGTGGTCAGTCTTGGACTGGAATGAACCTGCGATCGCGTTTTATCAGCATCTAGGTGCTACAGTGCTACCCGACTGGCGCATTTGCCGAGTTACAGGCGATGCGCTCCCCCAACTAGCGACACAAAGCTTATATAATCATTAAATTGGTTTACAACTTATGTCGCCAAGGCTAATGAAATATCAAAAACTGTGTTTTTCCTCTTGCCGTCAGTGATCCCAGTCTTTTACAAAATTAAGTAGATCGACTTAAGATGAATGGCACTAAAATAAACATTTTGGGATCGCCCAAACCCTTGATATATCGTCTGGTGGGCATTGCCCACCAGACTTAAGTCAGTGCCATTCTACTTAAGATTTTGATTAACTGTTTCAGGAAATGAGGAGAACATCATGATTTGGGTGAATGAACAGGTTGATCCCGGAGGTCTGATTTATTCGTGCATCGCTTGTCGTGACGAGGATCAAGCCAAAGACTGCCACAAATCCTTCCTGCAGAACTTGACAGAGGAGCAAAAATCAGCAGGTTGGGTAGCGCGTCTGAGAACCGTCAGTTCCTGGGATGAGGTGCCAGTCAATGCGTTGAAGCTGGACTGAGGATGTTTGTACATTCCGGGATTGTAGGGGCGCACCGACGTGCGCCCAAAAAAACTACAAGCGGGATTTACGAGGTAAATTAGTTTAAAGTTGTTATCCTGATGGGCTTTAACGGGGGCTGTATGAAGGGTTGACGACTAGAGGCAGGGAGGCACGCGATCGCTAGTGGTATTCTTCTCAGTTTAAAATCAAAGGATTGAAGAAAAGCTACCCAAGGACAAACGACAAATGACAAATGACGCAAGAACTGATAATTGAGGCAGGTCGCACCGAACAAGAATATTGGAAGGACTTGTGGCGTTACCGGGAATTATTCTACTTTCTAGCATGGCGAGATATCCTAGTACGATACAAGCAAACCATCATTGGTATAGCCTGGGCATTAATTCGACCCTTTTTAACAATGGTGGTATTTACGATAGTTTTTGGTAAACTGGCAAAGTTACCCTCTGAAGGAGTTCCTTATCCGATTTTGGTATTTGCGGCGATGTTACCCTGGCAGTTTTTTTCCAATTCCCTTTCCGGGTGCAGCAATAGTTTAATCAGTAATGCCAATTTAATTGCCAAGGTCTACTTTCCCCGCTTGATTGTGCCAGCAAGTGCTGTGATTGTCAGCTTCGTAGATTTTATGATATCGGGGATAATTTTGCTAGGCTTAATGGCGTGGTATGATTTCCTGCCCAGTTGGCGAATTTTGACACTACCATTTTTTACTATAATTGCATTTGCGGCATCAATGGGGGCAGGTTTATGGCTAGCCGCGCTGAATGTCAAGTATCGGGATTTCCGCTATATTGTACCGTTTATCGTCCAGTTTGGTTTGTATATTTCGCCCGTGGGATTTAGTAGTACAATTGTGCCTCAAGAGTGGCGATTAGTTTATTCGCTCAATCCTATGGTCGGGGTAATCGATGGATTTCGTTGGGCTATTTTAGGCGGAGACGCAAAAATTTACCTGCCAGGATTTCTACTTTCATTGGGATTGGTTTTTGGAGTATTGGTGAGCGGGGTGTGGTATTTTCGTAAGGTAGAACGGACGTTTGCGGATGTAATCTAGGTATTTTCAAGGGATAAGCGAACTAGGTAATGGGTAATGTCTGATACAGTGATTCAGGTCGAGAATCTCGGTAAGAAATATATTATTGGTCACCAGCAGCAGGAACGTTACACGGCGCTGCGGGATGTGATGGCTAATGGTGCGAAGTCTCTTGGACAACGGTTGCTGAAGCCTTGGGGGAAACGGATATCTAACCCGGCGTATGAGGAGTTTTGGGCGCTGAAGGATGTGTCATTTGAGGTGAAGCAGGGTGATAGGATTGGAATTATTGGGCGTAACGGCGCGGGAAAATCAACACTGTTAAAGATTTTAAGCCGGATTACGGAACCAACGACGGGTAGAATTCGCATTAAAGGGCGGGTAGCAAGTTTATTGGAAGTGGGAACCGGATTTCACCCAGAGTTGACAGGACGAGAAAATATTTATCTCAATGGCGCGATTCTGGGGATGAGTAAGGCGGAGATTAAGCGCAAATTTGATGAAATTGTTGACTTTGCCGGCATTGAAAAGTTTTTAGACACGCCAGTCAAGCGGTATTCTTCGGGAATGTATGTGCGATTGGCGTTTGCAGTAGCGGCGCATTTGGAACCGGAAATTTTGATTGTGGATGAAGTGCTGGCGGTAGGGGATGCTCAGTTTCAGAAGAAGTGTTTGGGGAAGATGGAGGAGGTGGGACAAGAAGGGCGGACTGTGTTATTTGTGAGTCACAATATGGTAGCTATTTCAACGTTATGCACTAATGCTATACTGCTTAATCAAGGTAGGAAAACATTTGCAGGGACACCTGATGAAGTATGCAAAAACTACTTGGAAAATGCGGGAAGCGCGTCGGCGCAATGGAGTTCTTCTATAGTATCGGATACATCTGATAATCCAACTATTTACCTGAAATCTGTTCAGGTAAAAGATAGGGTAGGCTGTGTTAGAGCCGATTTCACTAATATTGAACCAATTATTATAGAAGTTGTAGTCAATATCAATAAATTGTTCCCTAGACTTAAAATTGGGTTAGAATTGGAATCCGAATGGGGAATTAAAGTTTTTACTATATTTCACAATGATCTTGATCGGAATAGTGAATGGTATAAGTTAGGAAAGGGACTATATAAATTCGCTGTGACTATACCTGCTTGCTTACTCAATTCAGCAACGTACTATGTTTCTCCTTGTGCAGGTGAACATCAAGTTAAATGGCTATTTAAATATGAAAAACTCGTAAAATTTAATGTCAATTTTCAAATTTTCAATACAGAATTTCTTGTGAAAAAAAGACCGGGCGTTATTGCGCCCATATTAAAATGGGAAGTAAATAATTTAAGTATTTAGTATAAACAAAAATTAAATGGCTTGGAATATGTGGATAATTTGTTGTGGTATGGTGCGAGCAGCTTCTACTCTTCAATATCAGTTAACTTCTGAGATTGTAGAATATAAAAATATGGGTAAATCAATTGGATGGATAGAACCTAATAAGTTTTCGTATTTTCAAGATAAATATCATAACTATCAAGGCTGTTTAATTGCCAAATGTCATAAATATATAAAAGAAGCAGTAGATCTGGATCGGAAAGAAAATGCAAAATTAATTTATAGTTTCAGAGATATTAGAGATATCTATCTTTCTCTAATCAATAAAAACCAATCTAAATTATCATTTTGGACAATTATTCAACAGATAGAGTCTGCTTTATCTGATTATTACTCTTGGAATAAACTTAATAATATATTAAGTTCTAAATATGAAATTTTCACAAAACATTTAAGCCAAGAAGTGTTAAGAATTGCTAATCATATAGATATTCAATTATCTCCAGAAGAAGCTCGTCAAATTAGCGATAAGTTTACTCTAGCTCGGCAGAGAGAAAAAATTGCAAGTTTTGATTATAATAAGTTAGGTGTCCAAGTTAATGAAAATACCATTTATGATCCAAAATCACTACTGCATGAAAATCATATATTTTTAGGAGAATCAGAATTGTGGAAGAAGGAAATGACAAAATTACAGTTAAGTATAATCGAAGGGGTATTCTATGCTTGGTTAGTGGAAAATGATTATCCAATTAGCCAAAACTTTTTTAGCCGACAGTATGGAGCTTTTTTATATTATTTACATAAAATTAAGTTTGTGGACACAATTAAAGTTAACGGTTGAGATTAGGGCACAAGGAACAGGGAACAGGGAACGCATGGAAAACGCTGTATGCATATATTCAAGTATTTAAAGAGTAGTTTATTTCACCTAATACAAGGAGATTTACCTGAATACTTAAAAGAAGAATGGTCTTACTATATTAAACGAAAGTACTACCGCACAAAAATAAAACGTTCAAAATGGTGGGAATCTCAGGGTGGTAAGCGCCAAGAATTAGACATCAAAATCCAGCCAGAAGTCAAAATTCGCTTATATTTTGACAGTCATTTATCGAGGATTATTTATGAGGGGCGTTTTGAACGAGAAGAGAGGTATTTTATAAATGCTTTTTTAAAGCCTGGAGATATATTTGTTGATATAGGTTCTAACATTGGATTGTTTACAGTTATAGCTGGAAAAAATGTTGGAAAAATGGGAAGAGTTTATAGTTTTGAACCTGCTTATAAAAATTATCAACGTTTGCTAAAAAATATAGAATTAAACTATTTAAAGAATGTTGAGTCTTACCAATTGGCTATTTCTCATAAAAAGGGGCAGATGGCTATGAACGTATCTTTAGACGGATTTGATGCCTGGAATTCTATAGCCCAACCCATTGCAGGTGATTGTTTTGAAATGGAAACCATTTACTCTGTAAAATGGGATGATTTTGTGCGTGAACATAATCTTCAGGGAAAGGTCACAATGATGAAAATTGACGTGGAGGGATGGGAATCTTATGTTTTATCAGGAGGATGGGAAACTCTCTCTCGAAAAGATGCACCTGTTTTACAGGTTGAATTCACGGAAAAAGCTAGCCAATCAGCTAATTCTTCTTGTAAAGAGGTTTACTATAAACTCGCAAATCTGGGTTATCAACTCTTTACCTACGATAGTAACTCTAGAAAACTGATTCCGGAAACTTTGCGCGAAGAATACCCCTATGTGAACTTGATTGCCGTGAAAAACACAGAACAAGTTTTTGCCCGACTTCAAAGAGGCAAGCATCCACGTTGGCTGCGGTGATTATAGGTAAAAATTAGATATGGCATTTACTCATAAAAGTTTGACTCTGACAGATCTGCCTTCAGCTCCTCCCGGAAAGACAGGCTGGCCTTGGACAGAAAAAAGCCAACCTTTGCCTACTCACATGCCAGATGGTTCGGAATGGCCTCGAATTAGTATTGTTACCCCTAGTTATAATCAAGATCGGTTTATCGAAGAAACTATTCGGTCAGTACTGCTGCAAGGTTATCCAAATTTAGAATACATTATCATTGATGGGGGTAGTACAGATAATAGCATTGAAATAATTAAAAAATATGAAAAATATCTAACCTATTGGATCAGCGAAAGAGACCGAGGGCAATCTCACGCTATTAATAAAGGTTTGAGGTGTATTACTGGGGAGATTTGGGCTTATTTAAATAGTGATGACCGTTATTTGAAAGGAGCTTTTGAGCAGGTGGCTTTGAAGTTTCGTAAGACGCCAAAAACTGTTTGGGTTACAGGATATGCTAGATATTTAGATGAAAATGGCGATCCGATTGAAGATATGATACCAATTCCTGTTCAAGATAAAAAAGATGCCTTAATTAGGTGGGAAAGTTCTAAAAGATACATTTGCATAGAAGTGGCTAATTTTATGCACAGCAACCTACTATCAAAGTATGGTTTTTATAATGAATCATTTCATTATTGCATGGATTTTGATTTTAATTTAAGATTGTTTTTTAACAATATAAATCCTGTTATTATTAAGAGTTTTCTAGCCGAAGCTCATCGGCATAAGGAAAGTAAAACTACATTAAGTGGTAGAGAGTATCATAAATACTTTCGAGAAGAAGATTTAATTATTATTGAAAAATATATGGCATACCTAAACAAAAATGAATTAAAATATGTAAAGAATAAATTATCAAAGCTTCGATTGTGGTTAAGTTTAACATCAATAGACAAAGAATTAAGTACAGTAGGAAAACTTTCATCTATACAAAAGATTTCAAATATTTTAATAATGCATCCATACTATTTATTAAATAGAAGAACTTGGGGAATGATCAGGAGAATTTTGATGTCGAATTAATTTTTCATGCAACTCAGTTAACTTCCCAGGAAAATGAGGTATTTTGTATATAATAAAACTATGTCAATAGGCTCTTTAGTTTGGCAGATACGGGAAAAGTACAAGCACGGTTTAAAAACAGCTTACTACAGGGACTATGTTAGAGATCAGATTTTCGATTCTCGACCAGTTACTGCTACAAATTCTCATATCTGTGAGCTTCATGTCTTGACCTCTGCAACAGACTGGTTGAACTTGATATGGGTATTAAAGTCATTTTACTATTTCTCCAATCGTCACTACGCTTTGTGCATTCACGACGATGGAACACTGACAGATCAACAGTGTAAAGTGCTTCAGGATCATTTCCCGGATGCTCGCGTGATTGACCGAAAGGTAGCAGATGATACGATGCAGGTTTTTCTGGAATCTTATCCTCGCTGTTTGGAGTTTCGTCAGACGAATCATCTTTCACCGAAGGTATTTGACTTTATAGCTTACCTAGAGAGCGATCGCATGTTGCTGCTAGACAGTGATGTGTTGTTTTTCCAGGAACCGACAGAATTGCTGAGGCGGATAGAATCTCCCATCTATTCATACAACTCAGTGAATAGAGATATAGCCAGCGCTTATACCGTTGACTCAGCCGTTGTAAGAGAACGTATGGGATTTACCATACAGCCTAGATTTAATTCTGGCTTGGGACTAATTCACAAAAAATCGATGAATCTCGACTGGATTGAGCAATTTCTCAGTCTTCCGGGGATAATTGGTCATTTCTGGCGTATTGAGCAAACCCTATTTGCTCTATGTAGTTCAAAATTTGGTGTTGACTTGTTGCCTGAAGAGTATGATGTTCATTTAGGAAAAGGAATTAAGAGTTCCCCTTGCCGTCACTATGTTGGAGCAATCCGGCATTTAATGTATAGTGAAGGCATAAGAAATTTAGTAAAAACTGGATTTCTCAAGGAGTTAAGTCAGTGAGTGCTGAGAAGTCTGTCCCCTATAGATCCATTCAAGTATTAATGATGCCAGATTATCGGGTCGATAATCCTTACCAGACGCTCTTAGCTCAATCGTTAGAGTCAAATGGAGTGCAGGTGCATTTTCCCTGGGGTTATCGGCGAGTTTTCCCTATCTTTCGGGCAGTTAAAACTAGTCCCCAACCCTTCGATGTTTTGCATTTACACTGGCTCAGCCCCTATACTAAGGGTGATCAATGGCTGGTAAAGTTTGTTTACAGTGTTAAGTTTTTAATCGATGTCCTCATAACTCGCTGGATTTGCGTAAGGGTAGTTTGGACTGTTCACAATCGCATCTCCCATGATTCCAAGTTTCCGGGATTAGATCTCTGGACTAGACGTATATTAGCGCAGTTGGTGGATCGAATCATCTTACATAATCACTCCACCTTAGAGGCGATCGCTCAGGACTATCGGTTTGATATTGCCAAAGCTATAGTTATACCTCATGGGCATTACCGAAGTATCTACAAACCCGCAATTGACGAACAGTCTGCCCGAAGCCAACTTGGGCTACTTCCTACTGGACGTCTTTACCTCCACCAAGGTCAACTTAGACCTTATAAGGGAATAGAACAATTACTGAAAATTTGGGGCGAAAATCAGGATACCTTTTATGGGGATACATTGTTAATTGCCGGAAAACCTTTGGACGCAGTTTATGAGCAGAAACTCAGACAGCTAGTTTCCGACATCCACATGGTACGTATTCATGCAGAATTTGTGGAAGGTGAGAAAATACACCTGTTTTTTAGTGCAGCAACAGTCGTATTACTTCCTTTTGAAAAAATATTAACTTCTGGTAGTTTAGTTGTTGCTATGTCTTACGGAAAGCCAATTATTGCTCCTAAGCTGGGGGGTATACAGGAGACACTTGAAGCAGCGGACAGCCTGCTATATGACCCTAATGATGAGCAAGGTTTACTACAGGCGCTTAAGAAGAGTATTTATGTTAATCTAGAAGAATTGAGCAAGTTAGTGACTCAAGCATGTGATCGACTTGATTGGAATACAATAGGACTAGAGACTTCAAAGCTCTACCAGGCAACACTTAGCTTTTAGATAAAATTTTCTGTCTCTATCACTAGAAAGTAAAACCATAACTTTGGGGTTTAATAATTAGTCAAAAGGAGAAGATAGATTTTGCTGTGTTTCATCATGGCGATCAAATCAAAGGCTATATCCACGAATTGGGAACGAGTTTCAAGGATTTTTGAAAACTCACTCCGTTCTGCTTATAACCAAATTGATCCTGACTTTAGGATTGTTGTGGTTTGTCATGAAACTCCTAAATTACAACATAGCTATGATGAGCGAGTGGAAATCATTAATGTAGACTTTCCACCTCCCACCCAAGTAAATACTAATCTGACGATGCAAGATAAATGGAGAAAGTTGGCTGTGGGAATGATTAGAGTAGGAGAATTATGTCCCGATTTTGTGATGATTATGGATGCGGATGATCTGGTAAACAGAAGATTAGCCCACCATGCTAACACCAATCTAGAAGCCAACGGTTGGATTTTTAAGCAAGGCTATCTATATAAGTACGGTAGTCAGTGGATATATTGGGACAATAACTTTAACTGTGGCACTAACGCGATTGTTAATAGTAAACTTATTAAATTTCCCAAAAATATAGATAATAGAAGTATTGATGAATGTGTTATTTTACGAAATGGTCATACTATCATTGAAGAAAAGTTAGAGGCTTTAGAAACACCTTTAATGCCTCTACCATTTCCCGGTGCTATCTATGTCTATGGTCATGGAGATAATGATAGCGCTTATAATAAAACTAGGAGATGGCACGGATTCAGGTATTTTATGGGTCAACTCCGACGAATAAGACCTTTGAGCCATCAAATTCAAAAAGAATTTTCTGTCATAATATGAACCATTGATATAGTATATAGCAATGTCCAAAATAATCCAGAAATTAAAGTCAGCCTTATATTTAGTTAGAAATAGCTCTAACCCATTGAGTGCTATTTACAAGCAAACTCGAAAAAACTTAAAGCAATATAGAATTACTTATCAACAAGGCAAAAATTTTTCATATAAAGCTAAGGCAGGGTTCAAGTTCATCTGCATCCCTGAATCCAAAACTTCAGTTAATTTATATATTCAAAACGAATGGTATGAAGATATTGAATTGAAAATTGCTGGAACGTGGCTATGTAAAAATGATAATTGTTTAGATCTAGGAGCTAATATAGGTTACTGCTCCGCACTGTTTGCTAATAAAGTTTCTCGTCAGGGAAAAGTTATTGCTGTAGAAGCATCCCCTCAAACTTCTGAATATTTAGATGAGGCAATTCGCTTACTTGATTTAAGACAAGTTACCTTAGAAGAAGGTTGTGTAATTGATCGAGATGGCTTTGTCGATTTTATGGTTAGCCGTGATGGCAGCGTAGATGTTAAGCAATCTTTAACAATAAACCCTGAAGAAAAAGAGGCTTTTCAAAAAAAGACAGTTAAAGCTTTTACGATTAACCAATTGATTGAAAAACATAAAATTTTACAAGATGTTGCTCTTGTAAAGATGGATATAGAGGGAGCTGAACCTTTAGCATTAAAGGGAAGTCATCTGCTCTTCGATAAAACATCCCTCCCTCTATTTATTATTGAAATATATAAATTAGGTCTATCCAGATTGAGTTTTGAGCCAAAAGATATTTTAAATTTTCTTCCATTAGATTTATTTGATATTTATCATGTGAACAGGAGTCATCCTAATCCTATTCCTGAATTTGAATATGGAGTTATATATCCTCTACTTAATCCTAATACTTACAGTTACCCTTGGCACACAAACATTATTGCTATTCCTAAAGTTGGCAAATACGCCAATCGAAAAAGAAAGATACAATCCTATCTTCCTGAACGTTTAATCAACAATATGGAACATGAATGAACCTTTAATCTCGATAATAATTCCTTGTTTTAATAGAGAAAAATATTTATCCGCAACCCTTTATAGTTGTCTTCAACAGACTTATCAAAATCTTGAAATTATCATTGTCGATGATGGATCAACTGATAACAGTTGGCATATAATCAACAACTATTCAAAAATTCATCCCCATATAAAAGCTGTACACACAGTAAATCAAGGTCAATGTGCTGCCCGTAATCATGGACTAAAATTAGCGGAAGGTCAATATATTAAATTTCTCAATATTTAGTGAAACAATTTCCGAGCAGTAAACAATGATTAATAATTATCTTGATTCTTCAAAAGGACAGTTTATCCTAACGCAAAATGCAGAATTTATTGTAGATGGATGGAATATACAGGAAAAATATTCTTGGCTACTTTCATCTCATCCGTCCTTACCTGTGCTACCTATATTAGACGAAGATGATCAACACTTAGGCTGGATATTAGGCTATTCTATCGAGACCCAAAAAAGTAATTTACTTTTCGAGCATTTATACTTAGATACCAGACTCTATAAAGGAATAAACACTGATTTAATTGAGTCAATGCTTAATAAAATAGGTGGTAGATTTTTAGTGATTATTCTCACTAATGAAATAAAAAGATTATATTTAGATGCATCTGGTTCTTTATCAGCAGTTTATTCTTTAGATCGTCCAGTCATCGCTTCAACACCTAATCTTTTAGAGAAAAAAATTACTCGTCAGGATGAATCAACTCTAAAAATCATAAAACAGGCGATGGCTAGCAGCGGAAATTGGTATCCCTGTAGTTTAACGCCTCTGAAGCAAGTAAAAGTACTTTTGCCTAATCATTATATTGATTTACAAAACTGGCACGTTAAACGTCACTGGCCTCAAAAACATATCCAGCAAGTTAGTAGTAACTTCAAAAAAAATAATAATACAATCAGATCCATTGTTGCGATTATCACAAATCATATTAGTGCGATAGCTAAACATTATCCACTGCATTTAAATTTAACATCGGGAAAAGATACACGAATGCTATTAGCTTGTTCCCGCAATTTAGTAGATAGTATTTTGTTTAGTACATCCTATAATAACAATACAAATCAACCTGATATTGTCATTTCTAAAACTTTAGCAGAAATTTTTGACTTAAACTATGTTGTCAATCCTCCTAACTATATAGATCGGGTTCTTCTAACAGGTTTTGCTGGAGAAGTAGGACGAGCTTTTTATTGGCAAGATCAAGACGATAATACTAAATCAATTCATCCTCAAGATATACTTATCCGCCTTAACTACAAGGAAGTTCATCCAATTCTTATTCAAGAGTTAAGTAGTTGGCTCTTAGAATTGCCCGAGTTGAATATTTTTTCAATTCTTGATTTAATGTATATTGAACAGAGGTTGGGATGCTGCATGGGTAGAGTAATGTACTCATGCGATCAAATTTCAAAATTTAGCCTCTATCCCATGAATTCTAGACTGCTTTTTGAATTAATGTTAAATCTACCAATTTCTTATAAGAAAAAAAAGTTAATGGCAAAAGATGTTTGTGAAATAGCCTGGTCAGATTTGCTGGACATTCCATTTCATTCACTACATTTTACAGGTATTCTAAGATACAAGAAATTGTTTAAATATTTGTGTAATTTATTTTTAATAAACTCTGTTGAACAAAAAGAAAAGAATAAGAAAATACTATATTTAATTATTAATGACAAGTTGTTTTTGAATAATTTATTGGATAAAATAATTGGATACATCTAGTTTTTTATGGGTATAAACACATGTTAAATTACCCTATAGTTAGTCTTCTAATTCCTTGTTATAATGCAGAGCAATGGGTTGCCGACGCAATAGAAAGCGCATTGAATCAAACTTATCCTCACAAAGAGGTAATTGTAGTTGATGATGGTTCAACTGATGGTAGTTTAGAGATTATCAAAACTTTTAGCGATCGCATCCGTTGGGAGACGGGTTTAAATCGTGGTGGAAATGCAGCCAGGAACAGACTTTTGGAGCTTAGTACTGGCGAATGGCTACAGTATTTAGACGCTGATGATTATCTCTTACCAGACAAAGTGGAAAAACAGATCCAGTTTTTAGGGGAAGTTGCTGATGCAGATGTCATTTACAGCCCAGTTATTGTAGAATATCATCAGGATAATCATTCTTGGCAAAAGGTAGATCAAATTACTGAACCTCCGCCTCATGATCCCTGGATTTTACTTGCTAGATGGCATCTGCCTCAAACTGGAGCCTCTCTCTGGCGGAAAGAAGCTATTGTAGATGTGGGGGGATGGAATGAACACCAAAACTGTTGCCAAGAAAATGAATTGTATTTGCGTTTACTGATGGCAGAAAAACACTTTAAATATTTTGATACACCAGGAGCAGTATACAGAGCTTGGAGTGAGTTAACAGTATGTCGAAAAGATTCTTCAGAAACATATCGTCGGAGGTTAGAAATTAAAGATAAAATTGAGCAATACCTTGAATCAAGAAATGAACTAAGCCAGTTGCGACAGGATGCTATCAATCAAGCTCGTTTTGAGTGTGCTAGACTGATTTGGCTGTTTAATCCCAAATGGGCAAATGTTATTATTGAGAAAATAATTTCAAGAGATAATTATTTCGAGATAGTTAATCCAAATATATCCAATAATTATATTTGTATTTATAGGTTATTTGGCTTTTCTCTTGCCGAAAGCTTAGCTCAGTTTACAAGAAACATGAAAACTATATTCTTTAAAAAAATTTAATTTACTTTTAAATCCTTAAATAAATAGGATTGATTTCATGAAGATTATTGAATTAATGTAAAGGATAAAATAATTGTGAGCCAAAAAACCATAAAATTGCTAATCTATTATGGTTGATAATAATTTTTAGGTTTTTCAGAATTAAACAAACCTCACATCAAGAGCGACAACTAGTGGTGGCAACTTCTATCAGTGTATTTACTGAATGTTCATTTATATTAATAGGTAACGATTATGGCGACAAAAATTGGTTCTAATCTGCCAGACATTTTAGACGGAACGACTGCTAATGATTTATTATTCGGTTTAGCTGGGAACGATATTCTGAGCGGATTGGATGGTAACGATGTGCTGGATGGTGGCTTAGGTGCTGACCAAATGAGCGGTGGTTTTGGTAATGATATTTACATCGTTGATGATCCAGATGACGAAGTTATAGAAAATCCAGGAGAGGGTGCTGATGAAGTCCGTTCATCCATTGACTATATTTTGGGTAATGATGTCGATAAACTCATTTTAACTGGAACAGCGATTAACGGCACAGGAAATGACCTCAGAAATACCATCATAGGTAATGGTGAAAATAATCTGCTAGAAGGATTAGCAGGCAATGATGTGATCTATGGACTTGGAGGCGATGATACCCTCGACGGCGGTCTAGGTAGCGATGGACTTGTGGGGGGTCTGGGTGATGACTTCTACATTGTTGATAATCCTAATGATAGAGTTTCCGAACGTCTCGATGAAGGTATCGATACAATTGAGGCTTCCGTTAGCTATACCCTGGCTGCTAATGTAGAACAATTGCTCTTAACTGGAACCAACCATACTAACGGTACAGGAAATGACCTCACCAACACCATTACAGGCAATAACGGCAACAATACTTTACAAGGATTAGCAGGTGATGATAATCTCAACGGCGGTGAGGGTGATGATCGCTTAGACGGAGGAGCAGGAGATGACAATCTTAGAGGTGGTTTAGGGAATGACACTTATGTAGTTGATAGTGACAATGACCTAGTTGAAGAAAACCCTGGGGAAGGTCTTGATACCGTTTTTTCTTCTATTAACTATATCTTGGGATCTAACTTAGAGAATCTGATTCTAACTGGAAGCCTTGCCATTAACGGCACAGGCAACGCACTCAGTAATTTTCTGGAAGGAAATAGTAACAACAACATCTTACAAGGTCTAGGTGGTGCTGATTACCTGTATGGTTTGGCAGGAGCAGATACCTTAGAAGGTGGTGACAACGGTGATTTACTTGACGGAGGTTTAGGGGATGATAGTTTAATTGGTGGATTGGGGAGTGATCGGTATATTGTTGATAGTCCTAATGATATAATTATTGAAAATGTTGGAGAGGGTAACGATAGAGTTTTTTCGACTGCTACCTATATCTTGCCCAATAACCTAGAAGATCTGACACTGATTGGAGCAAGCAATATCAATGGCACGGGCAATAATCTCAGGAATGTTCTTATTGGTAATAACAACTCTAACACTTTACAAGGGTTAGATGGCGATGACGAACTCTATGGTTTTGGAGGCAACGATATACTAGAAGGCGGTAACGGAAATGACCGCCTTGATGCAGGTTCAGGAGTTAATACTCTCAGGGGTGGTGCTGGTAATGACACATACATTCTGGGAAATTCCAGTGATCGGGTTGAGGAAAACAGTGGGGAAGGTACAGATCTCGTATTTTCCCATTTAACCTATTTTTTACCCAACCATGTTGAAAACCTTACCCTAACTGGAACCAATAACATTAACGGCATCGGTAATAACCTCCGCAATACCATTATTGGTAATGCTGGCAACAATCGACTGGAAGGACGAGGAAGCAACGATACCCTCTACGGTGAAGCGGGTAATGATCGTATTGATGGTGGTACAGGTAATGATGGTCTTGTTGGTGGCGATGGCAATGATACCCTCATCGGTGGAGACGGTAGTGACAGAATACTGGGCGGAGAAAATGATGACGTTCTTGTAGGGGGAAACGGTAATGATCAGCTCATTGGCGGCAATGGTCAAGATAGTTTTATCTTATCAGGTAGCTCTTTTGCTCAAGCAGGCATCGATGGGATTGCTGACTTTGTGGGTGGTACTGACACAATTCAGTTGTCTAAGAGAACTTTTGCCGCACTCACAGGTTCCAGTTCCGAACTAAGTGCTGGTGAATTTGCTTCAGTTACGGATAATGCTGCTGCTGCTATCAGCACAGCAATTATTGTCTACAACTCGACTAACGGGTTACTGTTCTACAATCCCAATGGGGACACCATCGGTTTTGGTGGAGGTGGTCATTTTGCAACACTTTCCGGCGCTCCCAGTCTGACGAATACAGACTTTATCCTTGTTTAAGGCTTAATCTTAAATACCTCAGCTCAGACAGGTCATTGTTTTGAGAAGGCTTTGAGCAGACGTTGAGTAATATCAGTAGACATCTTTTCGGGGTGATAATTGCCGGGAAACTGAGGTCTTGTCTGATCCAAAATGGGTAACAGTAAGGCGTGAGCAAATCGCTGTAACCCTCGTTTAGGCAAGGGGGCTAAATGGTTAAAAAATTGGTATTCAGGTAATGGTGTTTCAGGTGTCCAGTATTGCAAATTTTCCGTGTTACAGTCTACAACTAATTGCCGCCAGTCATCGGTCAGCCAATGTCGTCCTGGGTCGAGTGAGGTTGCTGCCATAATCGAACGAAGAGTACATCTTCGTTGTAGCTGCACAGGATCTCGGTGAGGGTAATGGCGAATAGGGATTCTTTCCTGTGCCACATATCCGGCATTATAAGGAAAAGAACAATCGGGTGACCACTGCATCGTCTCCCGATAACGAAACATACGCGGTTCGGAAATTTTCAAGGGAACAAAGAAACGCCGACGCTCTTGGAGCGGGCGTTGTCTATCAGCCACTGTTTCACGTCCCGATTCCCAATCCGCCACATCCTTAGTGGTCAACCGAAAATCATAGCTTTGATTGTAGACACAAGTTTCATGTTTCTCCAGTTTGGTGCGAACAAATTCTGGCGGGGGAATATGGTAAAATTCATCGGCATCAAGACGGATAAACCAATCACCTTCTGCGGCGCGATCGCGAAACTTGGAAAAAACAAAAGCTCTGAGACCCTTGCTAAAAACAGTCGGTTGTTTCTGGAATGGTACGATGCGGCAATCTTGCCGAGCCAAATCTTGAATGATCTCCCAGGTATCATCTGTACTACCTGTATCATAAATATAAACGGCATCACACCATTTTAAGGTGTGTTTCAGGGATTGCTGAATAATATCAGCTTCGTCTCTCACTAAAAGGATTGCGTGAAATCTCATTAATTTTCCTCTGATATTCCTGATTACAGTTTATAGTTAAG
This sequence comes from Coleofasciculus sp. G3-WIS-01, assembly GCF_040223135.1. NCBI lineage: Bacteria > Bacillati > Cyanobacteriota > Cyanophyceae > Coleofasciculales > Coleofasciculaceae > Coleofasciculus > Coleofasciculus sp. G3-WIS-01. The sequence goes on along the minus strand of NZ_JAVJZI010000243.1, from coordinate 33,481 downwards.
TTGCCGTTGGAGCATATATCGAAACCAGAGAAAGATAGCTATCAGGGGTAATCCTAGCAGGTAACGTATACGCATTAACTGAATGTGCCAGAGCAAGGTGTCTCTATACAATTTCATTCCTTTTTTTATGTCACCTTGACGCAAGCATTCTAGACTCACTGGTCTCAGGTGGCGAGTCAAAATCTTGATCCGTTCTATTTTTCGTATCTTTGTTCCTGGATATTGAGCGTTCCTTTCTTGGTTAATTAAATAATAGCTTCCCCTATAGGTTTGAGCCCGATTAGCTGTAGCACTATTTCCATGGCGACGATAAATAAATACAGGTGGTGAATGAATATAAACAAAACCTGGGGCAATTCCCAGTTTCAACCAAAGATCAGAATCTTCAGCATTAATCCGTTTTTCCGTAAATCCTGCCACTTCACGTAAAACGTCTGAACGGATTGCTGCGGCACAAGTACCAATCCACAAAGGTTGCTGACTTGATGCATAGTAATCAGGAAAATATTTTGCCTGAAGAGGTAACGGACAAACAGAATACATTTCATCTTCATCCAAAAGGTGAGATTCTGTTCCAGTGATAAAAGCTGGCAAGCGATGTTGATGAATTACCTGCGCGTAAGTAGACAGTGTCCAAGGAAACCATAGATCGTCACTATCTAAAAACGTGATATACTTGCCGCAGGCATGATGAATTCCCAAATTTCGAGCTGCACCCGGTCCCTTGTTTTCCTGTTTAAGCACCTTTATCTGGTCACCGTAACCCGCCAAAACATCAAGAGTATTGTCTGTCGAACCGTCGTCAACAACAATGATCTCCTGATCATCAAACTCTTGGTTTAATACCGAATTAAGGGTCAACTCAATTAGATTCGCCCGGTTAAACACGGGAATAATGGTTGAGAAGAATGGCATAAATTATCGAATGACTAAATTAGCTAACTGACCACAGCACATGAATCCGGTCATCCATAATTTTCGATGGCTCTAATGGCTGTAATACCTTAGAAGCATCAACTGTATCTTGTTGGTATAAAGCGCGAAGACATTGATGTATTGACACATTATCCTCACGGATATAACTGCCTCGATAACCAAAATCCGAAAACTGGGTTATTAATTTAGCTAGGTCATCTGGAGAGAACGTACTTAAGTGAAGTTCAATTAACACATGACGGATTCGGTGGTGGGACAAAGAATTTACCATGCCTTTGATGGCTTCAATTTCGTGTCCTTCGATATCCATTTTTAACAGATCTACCTGCTTGATTGATAACCGTTCTAATTCCGAGTCAACAGTTGATGCACGAACATTTAAAGAGCCAGATGTACTAACTGTACCCCAACCTGAGTGACCTTGTTCAAGTCCATAATCCTGAAACTTTACAGAGCCGGTGCTTGAAGAAATTGCTAGTGGAATTATTTGCCAATGCTGGTATTTCGATAGTTTTTGCGTTCCAACGAGATCCTCAATATTGCGTGGTGATGGCTCATAGGAAAAGACTCGACCTTGTGAACCTACTCGTTGCGCTGCCAACAAACTAAAATAACCTTTATTTGCACCTATATCCATGAGGCAAACATTAGGAGCAAGGAGCGAAAGAAAAACTAATGTGACCGCAGGTTCATAACACCCCCATAAAAACATTTGTACTGATGTGTACCTGTCTAGGGTATCTACAACAAAGGGGATTCCATGTAACTCGCCAATAAACCTATCAGGAGAACCTAAAGTTTTCCACCCAGCATGAAATAGGGTATATCGACCTTTGGGAACCAGACGTAGGGTTCTCCCCCAACCTCGCAATAACCATGACTGCCAACCTAGTGTTAACTTCCTATCCGACATTAGACCTTGAATTTGAGACATTCTTGATGCTAGAGTAATAAGCTATAATCAGGTCAAGCTGGTTAGGGTATAAATTTAACATAACTGTAAGGGCGGGTTTGAAATTTAGAATATCATCGAACAGTTGCTGGACAATGGTTTTATACTATACCCACTCCGGCAATTGATTTTATAGTATTTTTCGCCCGTCCACCAAGTTAGTGTGTTATCATAACATCCTAAGACCTGTTTATCAACATATATAACAACATATCATGGATGATAAAAAAATTAATAAAATATAGCATTCCTCAAATGAATGGGGTGCTTATGTGAGGGTGTAAGGCTTGCGCCCCGAAATTTAGTTATGCCATTAACACTTGAGAACTGCTATATTCCAGTTGGACATCTCACTAGGGTCAAGGCAATAAGTAGATGGACACAATTAAAGTTAGCGGTGGAGATTAGGGAACGGGGAACAGGGAACAGGGAACAGTAAGGGTTTGAGGCTTGTTTACATCACTTAATCTAGTTAAGTTTATTTCCACCAACCTACTTATCGTCTTTTACTAGAATCGACAGTAGATACCTTCACGCTGCTGAAAAAAATCATGAACTTAGGTGATAGACGTGAATCAAAAAGCAGGAATAGTGATTACAACCCGAAATCGAGAGCAAGACTTAAAAAAACTTTTTGTTCACCTACAAGAGAATGAAAGTTGGGCAAAATACCCAGTTTGGGTTCACGATGATGCAAGTAACACTGTTTCAGACGATTATTGGCAAAGTATTTCTAACTCTGCCTATTGCCTGATTCGCAATCCCAGAAATTATGGAGCAGCTCTCAACCGTAACATTAGCAATTGTTCAGCGCCTTTTGACTATATATTTAGTCTTGATGATGATTCATGTTTCGTCGATGAAATCGGTCCAGAACTAGCGATTAAATACATGGATGATCATCCAAAAGTAGCCGTTTTATCTTTTCCCGTGGTGGATAGCTTCAATCCAAAACCAATTCAGGAAACTTCTCCTTATCCTTGCTTATCTTACATGGCGTGTGCAGCATTAATTCGCAAGAGTATTTTTATGGAGATGGGTGGATATTACAGCAATTTTTTTTATTATGGCGAAGAACCAGAACTCTGTTTGCGAATTTGGAGTGCTGGCTATGAGGTTCATGCATTTCCAGCCTGTCGGGTTTATCACTGGGCTAATTCTAATGTTCAAGACTCTAGAGTCAAGGGTTTTTATGGAACTCAAAATCGTATCTGGTCTCACTTTTTGCATACCCCAATACCTCTACTTCCCCTAGAAATAGCTAGAGCATGTGGTAGCTACATAAAACTATCTCTAAAAACTAAAATACCTCTGGTTCATTTGATAGGTTTAGTTTCTGGAATTCAACAGGGTATATTGACCTGGCATGAGCGGCAAGTTTTACCTATTCGTCTGTATAGATACTTAGAATCTTTACCCATATCAGCTATCAGCTCAAACACCGAATGAAGCAACTAATTCAAAAATACATTGTCCCTAAAGAACATCACATGGAGCCTGTATAATAGATTAGCTAAAGCGATTTCCATGGAGCTATAGCTTCTGATTTTGCCGTTATAAAATTACTATCTATTCCTCATCGAATAAAAATTTTATGAAATCTATATTAGTTAAACTATTTGGCTTTCCGGCAACTTTGATTCATGGAGATACACTGGTACTAGACCGATGGTTATGGTTAAAGAAAAGATTACCGCCAACTTCTACTGCAGAAAAACTAATTGATGTAGGCTGTGGTACAGGTGCTTTCACCATTGGTGCTGCTATACAAGGGTACGAAGCCTTAGGGTTGAGTTGGGATGAAAGAAATCAATCAGTAGCTAGTCAGCGATCTTTACTCTGTAGGACAACTTCTGCTAAATTTGAAGTATTAGACGTTCGTCAACTCGATTGTCGCCAAGATTTAATTTCTAGTTTTGATGTAGCAATATGTTTTGAGGTTATTGAACATATTATTGATGATCAAAAACTTATGATAGATATTGCTAGGTGTTTGAAAAAAAGTGGAAAGCTTTTCTTGACAACTCCTAATTATCACTATAAACCTATTACCGCAATGGATAAGGGACCATTTTTACAAATTGAGACTGGATGGCATGTCCGAAAAGGGTATACCACACAAGATTTGATAAACCTTTGTCTACAATCAGGTTTAGTTGTTGATTCAGTATCTTTTTGCAGTGGATTTTTAAGCCAAAAAATTACATTTATTATGCGAACTTTATCAAAAATTCATCCTTTAATAGGCTGGGGGTTTATTTTGCCTCTACGGATTTTACCTCCCCTGGTGGACTCTAGGTTGACAAAGCTGATGCGTTGGCCTGAATTTTCCATTTGCCTGGAAGCTCATAAGCCAAATGATATAGATGATTAAAAGTAAATGTCTGAAAACTTACCCTGCTGGATTTGCTGTCAACTAGGAGCTCGCGAACACTACGCGATTCCACGCGCATTACACCAAGTTGGACAACTTGCCCATCTAATCACAGATGCCTGGATCTTACCTCAATCTCCCCTGAACCAACTGCCTCAATCTCTTTTCGCTAATTTACGCGATCGCTTCCATCCTGACTTAACCCAAGCCTCCGTTCAAGCTTTCACTGGATCTTTGATTCGCTTTGAACTGGCGCAACGCCTACAAAAAACGTCAGAATGGAAACGCATTATCGCTCGTAATAGCTGGTTTCAACAAAAAGCCATCCAGCGATTAAAGACTATCACTCTTCCTCTCAACTCTCGTCCTATCCTATTTGCCTACAGTTATGCGGCATTAGAACTATTTCGCTATGCCAAAATTAGAGGTTGGTACACTATATTAGGTCAAATCGATCCGGGTCTAGTTGAGGAAACATTCGTTCAGGCAGAATATGCAAAATATCCCACCTATCAGCCCAACTGGCAATCTGCACCCTCTCACTACTGGATTCACTGGAAAGAAGAATGCTTATTGGCTGACCGAGTTGTAGTCAACTCCCCTTGGTCAAGTCAATCTTTACAGCAAGCAGGTGTCTCGGCTAAAAAAATCGACATTATTCCACTTGCCTATGAACTCCCTGATACAGCGATGGATTTTGTTCGCATTTATCCCCCACGTTTCTCAGAACGACGTCCCCTGCGAGTGTTATTTTTGGGTCAAATAATTTTGCGTAAGGGCATTGTCGCGCTACTAGAAGCGGCTGACTTGTTATGCCACCAGCCGATAGAATTTTGGTTAGTGGGTTCTCCAAGTATTGATAAACAAGCTAAAATTCACAAACACATTCAGTACCTCGGTGCAGTTCCCCGGCATACCACCGCCCACTATTATAAGCAAGCAGATGTTTTCCTGTTTCCCACTCTCTCTGATGGTTTTGGTCTGACTCAGCTAGAAGCCCAAGCCTGGAAACTGCCGATTATTGCATCCAGATTTTGTGGTGAAGTTGTGAAAGATCAAGTAAACGGGATCATCTTACCGGAAATAAGTGGGGAAGCGATCGCCCAAGCCTTGGAATTCTGCTTGTATAATCCGCAGCAACTTCAAGCCTTTTCTAGGGCAGCTACTGATATGTCTATGTTTAGTTTGTCACAGTTACATCAGCATCTCAAATCCCTAGCTCATGCCATTGGATAAAATGATTTACCTCTTCTTATCGTTAAACTATCTATAGCAATTTCCGGTCTGATGCGGTATATCTTTTGTGGCGCAAGCCTTGCGCCCCGACGGATGGGCGTATCTCACAGGCAAGATAAGCACTATATCACTCGAACGCTATTGCCGTTTATATGAAATCTCTATGCAAGTCGATTATCCTTTTACCATCCCAGTTTCTTCCCTCTTAGCCAAGAAATACCCTCTATACCCGACGCTTGGCATAGCTGGGACAGCAATTGGTACAGTAGTTGCCCTTCTACTTATCCCTGAAAATCCCTATCCGGCTGGCAATCTAATGCCATCAGCCACAGCGATGACAATAGGTCTTTTAATTGCGCCAACTCTAGCTAGCCTTCGTAATCCCCAGACGGCGTTACGAGCAGAGCATCTACTGGTTTTAGCACCTGTTTACTGGTTGTTGTTGGATTTACTCCAAGGCGCTTACGCTTTAGTCCAAGTAGACAAAGAAGCCATAGAAAGTGCGTTTATCGCTATCGGTTTGTTTGTCATTGGCATTTGGATAGCTGCTTTATCTCGTCCAAGAAAATTGCCTAAACTTTTGAGTAAAGCAGCGACACACCACTTGAATCCCAAAACAATTTTTAGGCTCATTCTAATATTTTTCGCTCTAGGTATCTTCAGGTTTGCTTATCCGAGTGGTTTTAACCCGTTAGTCATGATTTACTATCTTGGTCAAAATCGCTGGAACGCACCTTGGACAAGAGGACAATTAGGAGGCTGGGATGCCTTCCTAGATCACATGGCTTATTTTGGATATTTATTACCAACTCTGACTATCCTATTGGCGTTGAGAAGTCGTTGGTTAGATCATCGAGTCATTGTCTCAATTACTCTATCCCTAATAATGGCAGCATTTTATGCTCAAGGCGGTAATCGACGCATTATTGGAGTGATTTTTGGGGCATCTATTATTTGTTGGATACTTGAACAACATCACTTAAAAATTCGTCATCTAATCGTACTAGCTTTCAGTATTTTTTTGCTCCTGTTTTCCATGCAGTATATGTTAGAGTATAGAAATACTGGATTTAAAAAATTATTTAAAAATCAGCCCAAAGAGCTACAGTATGAACATCTTCATGTCGATGATAATTTTCTCAGGCTCAGTCAAATTATCGACATTGTTCCGGCATCTCATTCTTATATTTATCATAAACAAATAATATTTGTCCTAGTCAGACCTATTCCTAGGGTTCTCTGGTCTAGTAAGCCAGTCGATCCGGGTTTTGATTTAACAAAAGCAGTAGGCATGAAAGGGGTTTCCCTGTCAAGCTCGGTGATTGGGGAATGGTATCTTAGTGCAGGTTGGCTCGGTGTTTTGTTTGGAGGATGGATTTATGGACGTTTAGCCAGTATTACTAGCCTATTGCTAATTCGATATTCAGAATCCGCTGCTCCTCTAGTTTACAGTTTGTCAGCCATGGCTTTATTCGCAGGTATGCGATCTATGCTTGATCTCGTTCTTATGAGTTATGCTCTGCTAGCTTGGATGTTTATAACATGGGTAATTTTCCCTATAAACAAAAAATAAAACAATCATTAATTTGGCTCAAAAAAATAAAGTAATGACAATAAAACAACGATTGCTTATTGTAACTTACATTCCCTCACCTTATCAAGTGGAATTATTTAATGGTATTGCCGACAAAAACTATTGCGATTTATATATAGTTTATATTTATCCCAAATCCAATGATTCACTTTCTCGTTTTTGGCAAGCACCAAAATTATGGCATTCTTACATCATACTAGATGATGATATCAAAAATTATGCAACGGCTGAGTCTTTAATGAATGCCGCTGATTTAGTTATTTTTAACTATTATCAGCATCCTGCAATTAGACAAATGATTGAACGTCGTGCTAATAGCCAAAAAGCGTGGTGCTTCTGGGGAGAGCGGACTGGATATCGCCAACTGGGTTGGTTAGCTTATCACTACAGAAAGTGGAAATTGTCCACCCTCCACCGATCTAATGTGCCAATTTGGGGGATTGGGAATTGGGCAGTGGAGCAATATCGCCGGGAATTTGGCAGCTATCGTCAGTATTTTAATATCCCCTATTTTTCTAATTTGAACCGATTCAGCTTGTCTAGAGATACTAACTACTTTAATAAAGAATCTCGCTGCTTTCTGTATTCTGGTTCCCTAATCCACCGTAAAGGAGTAGATTTATTGGCATCAGCTTTTAGCCGACTGGCTGATGAATTTCCATTTGTCAAGCTAACTATCATGGGTGAAGGAAATCTACGTTCTTGGTTAGAAAAGCAACTTTCCAGATACAGAGAGCGAGTGCAATTTTTAGGGTTTCAGTCTTGGGAGGAGCTCCCTAATTTTTACAAATCCGCAGATATTCTTTGTGTACCGTCTCGATATGATGGCTGGGCTTTGGTTGTACCTGAGGGTTTAGCATCAGGTTTACCTGTAATCGGTACAAATCGTACAGGTGCTGCTTTGGAATTGATCGCGAATAACAAAAATGGATGGCTAATTCCAGCGAATAATAAAGAAGCTCTTTACCAGGCGATGAGACAAGCTACTCTACTGTCTTCAACTCAATTGCAAGAGCGTTCTCAGGCTGCCCAAATGAGCGTCTATCAGCATTCCTTAACGCAGGGAGTTAATAGATTTAATCATGCAATAGAAGAAACATTAAGGATTTGCCAGTGAAAGTTCTCCACGTTATTCCTTCTGTTAGTCCAGTTCGGGGAGGTCCCAGTCAAGCCCTACTCGATATTGTCAAGGCATTACTAGATAGGGGTATTCATGCAGAAGTTGTCACAACCAATGATAATGGAGTTGATCTCCTCGATATCCCTCTTTGCCAACTCACGGAGTATCAACAAGTTCCCATCAGGTTTTTTCCTCGCGTCTCCCCACCGATTACTACCTTGCGAGAATTTGCTGCCTCTAGCCAACTTACGACCTGGTTATGGCAAAATATCTCAGAATATGACCTCCTGCATATCCATGCTCTGTTTTCCTATCCCTGCACAACAGCCATGGTAATTGCCCGTCTGAAGAAGGTTCCTTATCTTGTTCGTCCTCTAGGATTGCTTTGTACTTGGTCGTTACAGCAAAGTGCTTGGAAAAAACAAATTTATTTAGATCTCATCGAACGAGCTAATCTCAATCACAGTCAAGCTTTGGAGTTTACCACCCTTCAAGAACAGCGAGAAGCGGCTCCCTTGGCTCTAAAACCACCTAGTTTTATCCTACCCTTCAGTGTATCTGTACCAACTCCCATCCCTGATGCGCGACAGCTTTTGCGACAACGGCTACAGATTCCTGCTGATGAGCCGATTATTTTGTTTATGTCCCGCCTGCACTATAAAAAGGGATTAGATTATCTCATTTCAGCATTAGGAGCAATAAAAAACCAACGTTTTACCTTTGTCTTAGCCGGAAGTGGTTCTCCGGATTATGAAAGCCAAATCGAGGCTCAGCTATTGGCGGTAGGAATCAGTGATCGCACCCATCGTGTAGGATTCGTTCAGGGTGAGATGAAAGAACTACTGCTGCAAGGTTCTGATATCTTCGCGCTCACGTCTCACTCAGAGAGTTTTGGTTTAGCGGTATTGGAGGCAATCGCCGCAGGTTTAGCGATCGTGATCACGCCTGGTGTACCTTTGGCTCCTGTTGTGGAACAGTACCAACTTGGTTGTATTACTGCGTTGGAGACTGCTACAATTGCGAGGTCACTCCAAAAATGTTTAGAAGACTTAAACAATTGTCAACAGACTAAACAGCGGCGCGATCGCGCTCGTCAGCTAATTCTGAAGCAATATAGCTGGGGTTCAATTGCCTCAAATCTGAGCGAAGTCTATAAAAGTATTTTGAATAAAGAGCCACTTCCGAATTTTGATTAACACAGTTTGTCTAAAGTTATGCCGACAAGTAAGAACTCCTATGAATATCCTTATCAAAACAGTCATCCCGATCATCATCATACTTACTTAATTAAACCCCTCATAAAAGTCATTGCCGATCAAAAACGACCTAACCAGCATCCCTTACGTGTTCTCGATCTTGGCTGTGGTAACGGCAGTCTCAGTCACCTAATTTCACAGCAAGGATATGAAGTTGTTGGAGTAGATGAATCGAGTTCAGGTATAAAATTTGCTCGTCTGAGCTATCCTCATTGCCACTTCATCCAAGCCAGTATTTACAATTTACCGTATAAAGAATTGTCTAGTTCATTTGATATCGTCATCTCTTGTGAAGTTATTGAACACTTACTTTATCCCAAAGAGTTAATAAGATCGGCAAAGAAGTATCTAAAACCGAAAGGACAGCTAATTGTAACTACACCTTATCACGGCTATCTCAAAAATCTGACTCTTGCAGTATTAGGAAAGCTCGATCAGCACTTTACTGTTTTGTGGGATGGCGGACATATCAAATTTTTTTCTGTTGCTACCCTGACGAAAATGCTAGAGGAACAAGGTTTTAAAGATATTCGATTTAAATTTGCAGGAAGATTGCCTTATCTTTGGAAATCTATGATATGTTATTGCCAAAACTAAAATGAAGTAGTGGTAATGATAGAAAATATAACCCCCTTACTCCTTACATTTAATGAAAAAAATAATATCCATAGAACGCTTCAAAAGCTAAATTTATTTGAGATCATTATAGTCATTGATAGTTACAGCAATGATGAAACCGTGGAAAAGTTAAAAACCTATCCGCAAGTCCAGGTATTTCAAAGGAAATTCGATACATTTGCCAATCAATGGAACTACGGTTTAGAGCAAGTCAAGACTGACTGGGTTCTATCCCTAGATGCTGATTATAGAATTACTGACGAATTTATTTCTGAACTCGATCATTTAGCGGATAACTCAGTAGTAGATGGCTACTTTGCCTGTTTCAAATATTGTGTTTTTGGTAAGCCACTTCGAGGAACATTGCTTCCGCCTCGCTTAGTTCTGTTCAGACTAGAAAAAGCATTTTATTTTGATGATGGACATACACAAAAGCTACACTTGAATGGTCGTTCTGGTCAACTTTTATCCTCCATTTACCACGATGACCGTAAACCGCTGAGCCGATGGATAAACTCGCAGGATCGATATATGATCCTTGAAACCCAGAAATTAATAGAAACACCGACTAGTGAACTAAGTATTGGTGATCGCATCCGACTGAAAAAAATCATTGCTCCTTTTATTATCCTCTTTTACTGCCTAATTTTGAAGGGAGGAATTCTAGACGGATGGGCTGGCTGGTATTATGCTCTCCAGCGAATGTTAGCTGAAATTTTACTGGCAATTCGTCTTATAGAAGCCGAAAAAGCAAACGATATTGCTCAGAAGCAATGACTAAGCTATGGTTTTTAGTAAATTAGTCCTACCCTACTAGCATGGCTAGTAACCATAAGGATTAGTCGTAAAGCTCTATCTAACCCCCAATATTCATCGCCATCACGATAAAACGTAGCACAAAAATCCCCGCCAAAACCCACACCGCGATCGCGACTTCATCGACTTTCCCCTGAAACCCTTTAATTAAAGAATATGTAATCAATCCAATCGCCAAACCTTCCGCGATCGCAACCCCAACTAAATCCACGGGTAACTCAGGAACACCAATGATCCCCTCTGGTAACGGAGACACGCCGAGAATCCAGGCTAGCGCCGCCGTTGCCAAAATCCCCCATAGCAGCGCCCCCGTGAGGCGACGGGCGACAAATGCCGAGGTAATCAGGATACCCGCGATCGCAATTAATGTCGAAGGTTGACTCAAATCCCCTAACTTCGTTTTCGTCACCGCATCAGCGGCGATAATCCCCGCCCCACTTAAGCCAATATAGGCGATAAATAAGCCAATTCCAGCCGCCGTTGCCTGTTTCAGACAATCGGGAATCGCTTTGACAATTAAATGACGCACATTTGACAACGTTAGGGCAATAAAAATCAACCCTTCGATTAAGATAGCAGAAAGGGCAATCCGCCAGTCGATGCCTAATCCCAATACCACCGAGTAGGTAAAAAAGGCATTAAGTCCCATACCGGGGGCAAGGGCAAGGGGGTAATTCGCCCACAATCCCATAACTAGGGTAGCAATTGCCGCAGAAAGTGCTGTGGCGATGACTAATTCATTAAACAAATCTCCTGATGCTTGTAAAAAAATGGCATCGGATAAAATGCCCGGATTCACAACCAAAATATAAGCCATTGTCATAAAGGTGGTGAACCCTGCCAATAGTTCTATGCGGATCGTGGTTTGGTATCGATCAAATTTAAAGAATTTAGCCAGAACTCCTAACTGTCTCCTTGGTTGTCCAGAAGGATCATGATGACTCATAACTGTCCCCTGAGATGCCCTACTATTAGCTTACTCCTTTCTCAGAATGAGATATGGAGTAGATGTTAGCGTTAGCGAAGCGGGGTGAACTCCCCACCAGATCCCCGACTTCTTAAAGAAGTTGGGGATCTAATACCAACCCGATTCACCTGATATTATATGATTTTAAATAACAAATCATTAACCTTATCAAACTATTGGTTCCATTTTGGCTTAGCGGCTATTTTTTTAGCCTCATCCCTGCTCCGATTTTGGGGCTTGGGTCGATTTAATGCTTTGGTATTTGACGAGGTATATTATGCCAAATTTGCCAATAATTACTTAACGGGAACAGACTTTTTCAATGCCCACCCGCCCTTGAGTCAATATATTATCGCGATCGGGATGTGGCTGGGTTCTCATATTCCCTGGGATCAGCAGTCCATGAATGGTTTGGCGGGTTCATTGCGATCTACATGGAGTTATCGTTGGCTGAATGCGCTCACGGGTTCGTTTATCCCCTTAGTTGTCGCCGGGATTGCCTATCAGCTTAATCGGCGTCGCAGCTATGCGTTAATTGCCGCTTTTTTAGCCGGGGCAGATGGTCTATTTTTAGTTGAGTCTCGCTACGCGCTGAATAATGTTTATTTGGTTATTTTCGGATTATTGGGTAATTTATATTTGTTAATCGCACTCAGTCAACCCCAGTCAAAACGCTGGATAATTTTGGCATTATCCGGGGCTTTTTTCGGCGCATCTGCTTGTATTAAATGGAATGGTTTATGGTTTTTATTCGGGGTTTACCTCCTGTGGGGGATGGGTTGGTTGCTTCAGTGGAGAGGAGATAGTTCAAAATTTAAACCTTGGGTTGGGGCGGGTTTATTTGCATCTAGGTCAAAAAGAGACGATAGTAGTGAAACCCGCCCCTACAAACCATGCACTACAGCGAAGCGAAGGGTCAACACTCAACACTCAACACTTAAAACTCCCTTAGTTAATCTAACTCAATTAAACGGGATTCAATTTTTAGTGCATTTTGCTCTAATTCCAGCACTAACATATAGCTTGCTCTGGATTCCACACCTAATCATGAATCCCCAACCCGGGTTTTGGGAAGCCCACTATAGAATTTTGACGTTTCACGAAAAAATCGGCAGCGGACCCGATGTTCATCCCTACTGTTCTAAATGGTACACTTGGCTGATTATGCTGCGACCTGTGGCTTACTTTTACCAAACTGCTCAGAATAACCGCGAACAAGTCCCGGCTTACCCTCCGTTACCCAAGGGATATGGTCAGGTGATTTATGATGTCCATGCTATGGGAAATCCTATCCTTTGGTGGCTATCAACAGCAGCAATTTTATTGTTACTGTTGCTGTTGCTACAGCGTCTTTGGTCAGGAATGTGGGGATATTTTCCACCCACAACGGTGAATTATATTAGTCTCTATTTAGGGCTTAACTGGCTGGCTCAGTTATTACCTTGGGTTGGGGTGAGTCGCTGTACATTTTTATACCACTATATGGGCGCTTCTGTGTTTTCTGGGTTAGGGTTAGCTTGGCTGGTTGACCGTTGGCTACATCGAGAGCAAGAGTTTTGGCAAATTGCGTCAATAACGGTTATCAGTTTAATTCTGTTGGCATTTGTCTTTTGGTTGCCGATTTATTTAGGTTTACCTCTATCTCCTGGGGGTCATCAACTGCGAATGTGGTTCGATTCTTGGATTTAGATTATTTGCTCATTGGTCATTGATCATTGGTAATATCGGCGCTTGTCGGGGCGACCCGCTTATATAAATGAGCAAGGTTCGTCGTCTCAATTGGGTCGGGTCGCCCTCTGTAATTCGGTGAGGATGCAAGGATGGTGCCCCTAATTTTCCCTAGATTTAGGTGTACTATTACCCTTCTATCATTGCTACAATTTGAAGCGTTGTTAGTTCTAAGCGAGGAAACAAAAGAGACAGAATTGTTGCGTCTCCTTGATATCGCGCTGCCTGGTATTCATCGTCAATTAAACGATTGATGGTTACAGTGGGTTGTTTAGGAGATCCAATATATTGAACGCCTCCGAGTCCAGCATAATCGACAATCCAGTATTCCCGAATTCCGAGTGTTTCGTATTCATTCAATTTAATCCGGTAATCATCCCGCCAATTGGTGCTGACAACTTCAATCACAAGGGGAGGTGGTATGTATGCTGCCGCAGATGCTGAACTTTGGCGCATTCTTTGCCATTCGTCTTTGGCGAATACAACAATATCGGCTTTACGACTGGACTCATTTTCACCAGGGGCGTTATTCAACCGGACTTGTTTGCTCTGACGGGGAACATAGGGTAAATTAAAGTCTTGGCAATGGTTGTTCAGGAGACGACAAAGCCCATCAACAACGTCTTCATGTTTAGCTGTAGGTTCACTGAGGGGCATGGCAACTCCTTTGACAAGCTCGAATGACCTACCGGAGCCATCATCCCAATTCAGAAATTCCTCGAAGGCTAGGGGTTTGTTGGCGATCGCGATCATTGTTATTGCTCCAATTCATCGGTCAGCTTGATTTGGCTTATGTCTATGTTAAGGGAATTTTTTTACTCAAACGACCAGGGATGTGATCGATGGAAAGCGGGGCAGAACTGAGAAGTTCGGGATAGTGACAATATTCACACCGAAATTGGGCACGTTGTCGAACGGTTTCGTAGAGCGATTTAGGAATGACCATTAGCTCTAGCGACAATGACCGCGTTAATGTAGCTAAAAATCTTGTCGAGTTCGCCAATAGCTTCTAGTTCCAGAGTTTCATCGGTTGGGTGGAGCGATCGCGATACCTAACGTTTCTGGCTCATAACATTTGTAAGTGTTGGGTTTCGTGCCTCAACCCAACCTACGAGGTTACATTGAAGTGGGGAATGTGGGTTCCATCATATACACTGTAATGGAGGTGACTCTCATGGAACCAAAGGAGAAGCGATCGCCATGATTGCAGTGATTGATAAAACACCAGTCTCAATCGATCAATTCCTGGATTGGTATCCACAGATTTCAGAGAACCGCTACGAATTGAGACGCGGGGTGATTGTCGAGATGCCAAAACCGAGAGGGAAGCATTCGGAGATTGCAGGATTTGTGATTAAAAAATTGAATACCGTGATTGACGATAAGCAAGTTCCTTTCTTTATTCCTAGAGAATGCATTATCAAAATTTCGGAGGATACTGGCTATGAACCTGATGTCGCGGTGGTGAATCGACCAAACTTAGCGAATGAATCCCGTTGGGAAAGTTCATCAGTTATTGAGCATGGGGAATCGGTGAAACTCGTAGTCGAGGTGGTTTCCACGAATTGGCGTGATGATTATGCCCTCAAAATGACTGACTACGAGAGTATTGGCATTGGTGAATATTGGATTCTAGATTATCTTGGCATAGGTGGGCGGCGCTACATTGGCTCACCAAAGCAGCCAACGTTCACGGTTTGCACCATGGTGGATGGGGAATACGAATTACAGCAGTTTCGTTGCAATGACCGTATCATTTCTCCCACATTCCCAGAATGGGAATTAACGGTCAACCAGATTTTCCATCCAGGTGAATGAGCCAAAGGATTTCACCATTGTTGACATTAAGCTTTAAATGCCGAACAGCTTAAAAGGGCGTGGAGTAAACAGAGAGCTTTTTTATGGGTTTGGTTACCCCATTTTCAACCAGTCAAAGACTTGGTTGACGCTAATAGATAATTTAAAATCGGGCAAAACTGGCAGGACTTAGTTATAGACTCAATTCTAGTGAAAAGCGATGCGATCGCGCCTTGGTACGATGAACCTATCGTAGATTGGGTTTCGTTCCAGGGGGCAAACCTACGATCCTAGACATTCCACCGGAGGAGTCTCTACAAGTTTCCTCTCTGCTTCCAGAGGCTTCTTGCATCGTGTCTGGAACATTGCTCCCCCTGCACCTGGAACCCCTCCGCTCCCCCTCTTCCTCACGATAGAATAGGTGAAATGACCAGCGATCGCACTGCCTCTGGTCAACTATCTACTAAAATCTCTAAAGTTATTGTATTCAGCGATTTGGCATTAACAGCGAGAGGAGACAAAATTACGCATGGGCAAGGTAGTCGGCATTGACCTAGGGACAACAAACTCTGTGGTAGCCGTCATGGAGGGTGGCAAGCCGGTTGTCATTGCTAATGCAGAAGGTATGCGGACAACCCCTTCTGTGGTGGCGTTTAGCAAGGAAGGGGAACGCTTAGTCGGACAAATGGCACGTCGCCAAGGGGTTCTGAATCCCCAAAATACGTTTTATGGGATTAAGCGATTTGTAGGGCGTCGATATAGCGAACTCAATCCTGAGTCTAAGCGCGTCCCCTATACGATTCGCCGTGATCCAGAAGACGCGATTAAAATTCGCTGTCCCCGCCTGAAGCAGGAATTTTTCCCGGAAGAAATTTCAGCGATGGTACTGCGGAAGTTGGCGGATGAGGCGACTCGCTATCTGGGTGAAGAGGTGACGGGGGCGGTGATTACGGTTCCCGCTTATTTTAATGATTCTCAACGACAGGCGACGCGAGATGCTGGGCGGATTGCGGGTTTGGAGGTGTTGCGAATTCTCAATGAACCGACAGCCGCATCTTTGGCGTATGGGTTAGATCGCCAAGACAGTCAGACTATTTTAGTCTTTGATTTGGGCGGTGGTACGTTTGATGTCTCGATTCTAGATGTGGGGGAGGGTGTATTTGAGGTTAAATCCACCAGTGGGGATACCCAATTGGGGGGAAATGATTTTGACCGCAAAATCGTGGATTGGCTAGCCGAACAGTTCCTCGAAACCGAAGGAGTGGATTTACGCCGCGATCGCCAAGCCCTCCAGCGATTGATGGAAGCCGCTGAAAAAGCCAAGATTGAGCTTTCCGGGGTGGGGGTGACGGAGATTAATTTACCCTTTATCACCGCCACCGCAGATGGACCTAAGCATCTGGAAACCAGACTGACTCGTCCCCAGTTTGAGGGATTGTGTGGGGAATTAGTGAGTCGTTTACGTCGTCCCCTAAAACGCGCCTTCAAAGATGCGGGATTGACGCCTGTGCAAATTGATGAGGTGGTTTTGGTTGGGGGTTCGACTCGGATTCCCTTAGTTCAACAATTGGTGCGGAGTTTAATTGATAAAGAACCGAATCAAAATGTGAATCCCGATGAAGTGGTGGCGGTTGGGGCGGCAATTCAAGCGGGTATCCTGAGTAATGAAGTTAAGGATGTGCTGTTGCTGGATGTGACGCCGTTATCGATGGGATTAGAAACCATTGGTGGGGTGATGAAAAAGCTGATCCCCCGGAATACGACTATCCCCGTGCGGCGATCAGATATCTTTTCCACCAGCGAAAATAATCAAACCCTCGTAGAAATTCATGTCCTGCAAGGGGAACGGGAAATGGCAAGTGATAATAAATCCCTGGGACGATTTAAGCTGACCGGGATTCCGCCTGCGCCTCGAGGCGTTCCCCAAGTGCAAGTAGCGTTTGATATTGACGCTAATGGGATTTTACAGGTAACTGCCCTAGATAAAACCACCGGGCGGGAGCAAAGTGTGACAATCCAAGGTGCATCGACCTTAAATGAGTCCCAAGTGCAACAGATGATTCGCGACGCCGAGGAAAATGCCCAATTAGATCGTCAACGTCGGGAACGAGTCGAGAAGCGCAATCGCGCCGAAACCATGGCGACGGATGCGGAACGTCAAATCAAAGAAGTTACGCTGGATTTTGGCACCCAATTTGCCAGTGCGTATCGGCGGCGGATTGAAGCGTTGGTGCTGGAACTACGAGACGCGATCGCCCAAAATGATGACCGGGGGATTGACCGGGCGCAATCGGATTTACAAGATACCATCTATGAACTCAAACGGGAGGTAAGGTTAGCTTACGCCGAAGATGAGGATGATGACTTTTTTGGCTCAATTCGTCGTGTCTTCACTGGAGAAGACGAAGAGGACGCCTATTGGGAACCCAAACGGCGTGAACCCCGTGAATCCCGTGAACCTTATGATTATGGTGTAGGGACAGGTCGATCCAGTCGCCGACGCGATCGCGATCGTGATAGAGATAGAGAGAAAACCTATTCCCGTCGCGATGTCCGTTCCGCCCCCTTAGAAAATGATTGGGATGAAGAAGATGATGATTGGTTCTAAATAGTATAAAGGCGTAGCATGGCACGTTTGGGTGTAGGGGCGGGTTTTACTGATAACATTTCAGAGAAAACCCTTAACTTAACTCGCACCCGCCCCGATTTGATCCGTTTTATTCATCAACGATATCACCGGAGTTGGGCGAAGCATTTGGGTATAATATTTTGGATAAGTATCATCAGATAGCCCCCCAAATGCTTCGCCCCTACAAATAACGAATGACGAATGACGAATGACGAATGACGAATGACGAATGACAAATGACAAATGACAAATGACAAATGACAAATGACTGAACAATGCAAAACTTTCGGAATTATTACGAGATTTTAGGAGTTCCCCCCGATGCATCCAGTGATGAGATAAAAAAGGCATTTCGGCGACTCGCCCGTAAATATCACCCGGATGTGAATCCAGGGGATAAAGAGGCTGAGGAACGGTTTAAGGATATTAACGAAGCCAACGAAGTCCTGTCTGATCCCAGTCGGCGATCGCAGTATGATCAGGTTGGCAACTTCTTTAAGAAGAAAGGATTTACCCGTAAGGCGGCGAAAACCAATCCCGTGAAAACCGCCTTCTCCCGCAATGGTCGGGGGCGGACTTCTAGCCAAGAAGTGGATTATAGTGAGTTTGGCGATTTTAACAGCTTTGTTGAGCAACTCCTCGGACGCCGTCCTCCTCGTCCCGGTATGGGAACGGAACGGACAGGGGGGAGAGTTGAGTCCTCCGATCCGTTTCGCCCAGGAACCCGGAAAACCGCTTATCGAGTTAATCCTAGCGCCCAGCCTAAAGATGTAGAGGCGCGATTAACATTGCCCTTAGAAAAAGCCTATACCGGGGGAATTGAGCGAATTCGCCTCGAAGATGGTCGATCTTTAGAAGTTGAATTACCCGGAAACATGGTCACAAATCAGCGAGTGCGCCTCAAGGGTCAAGGAATCGCTGGTGGAGATTTGTTTTTAATTATTACGGTTTCGCCGCATCCATTTTTTAAACTGAGAGGGTCAGATATTATTTGCCAGTTACCCGTGACAGCAGCCGAAGCGGTATTGGGAACTCCTGTAGAAGTACCGACTCTGGATGGGCGGGTGAAAATGAATATTCCGGCGGGGGTGCAGTCAGGTCAACGATTACGTCTTGCGAATAAGGGGTATCCCATAGAGGGGGAACGGGGTGATCAGTTAGTCGAGATTCAAATTGTGGTGTCAAAAACGCCAAGTCCCGAAGCCCGAGAACTGTATCAGAAATTGTTAGAAATTGAACGGTTTAATCCTCGGCGGGATTTGCCGATTTGAGGGAAAGGTAGAGGATGAAGGGAGAGCGATCGCGTCCTTAAATGAGGCGCTCGTGAAGCAAAAAACCTAAGATATGCTTAATAGAATCTATAGAAGAGGCGGTCACAACTATGGTAGATTTTAAAAAGTTACGTGAATCTAAAGCTCAAGCTAACGTTATAAACCCAATTGACATCTTTGAACGCACACCAAAACCACCCAACATTTCGGGTTTATATGGAAGTCAAACCCAAGTTCTAGAAGAATGGTTTAAGCGTCGAAATGAACGCGATCTCGTTATTAAGTTACCTACTGGAGGTGGCAAAACCCTCGTCGGCTTGCTTATTGCCAAGTCACTCCTCAACGAACACCATGAGCCAGTTATTTATCTAGCATCAACTAATCAACTTGTTGAACAAGCCTTAACCAAAGCCCAGGAATATAGAATACCAGCAGTAGTCTATCAAAAAAATGTTGATTTACCAGACGATTTTGTGGCAGGCAGAAGTGTCCTAATTTGTACCTACAATGCTATTTTCAATGGTCTTAGCAAATTTGGAGTCAGTGGCAGTTCTAAAGAAATTATAAAGGCAACAGCTATAATTCTCGACGATGCTCATGTTGCTTTTTCAACAGTACGTGACTCTTTCACTCTCAGCATTGATCGAAAAAATTACTCTAACGAGTATGAATACCTAACAAATCTGTTTCGTGTCGATTTCCAAGAACTTGGAAGAGTGGGTACTTTTGATGATATTGTAAGTGGTAAAGAACGCAACAGTATTCTGGAAATTCCTTATTGGAATTGGCAGGTTAAATCGAATCAAGTACGTGATTATCTGCGTAGTAAACAAGATAATTTTCTCTTTGCTTGGCCATTTATTCGCGATGCATTTGATTACTGTCACTGTCTAATAAGCAGCAGAGCATTTGTGATTACGCCTATTTTCCCATTAGTGGATATGATTCCAACATTTGCAGATTGTCCTCGACGCATCTTTATGTCTGCAACCATTAGTGATGACAGTGCTATCGTGCGTACTTTTGATGCCCAGCAAGGTTCAATTGCTGAACCCATTACGTCAGACTCACTAGCTGGCGTCAGCGAACGTATGATTCTTGTTCCAGAATGGATGCAGTTTTCCAAAAAGGATGATATTCCAAAAACTCTTCGTGGTTTAGCTAAGTCGATAGCTGAAGACAATAATGTAGGGACAGTAATTCTTGTACCGTCTGATTCATCTGCCCAAGCCTGGAAAGATGATGCAGAACTAGCCAACTCATCTCCGAAGGTGACTGAACTCGTCAAAAAACTTCAAGACGGAGAGTTAAGGGGTCCAGTTACATTTGCTAATCGATATGACGGAATGGACTTTCCTGGTTCAGCTTGCCGACTATTGATTCTCTCAGGATTGCCTCGCGGGAGTAGCGAGTACGATTCATATCTCGCAAGTGTTTTTGTGGGGGGGTTTGCCTTTAACAGTACTGTAGCACAACGTATCGAGCAAGGAATGGGAAGAGGTGCAAGAGGTTCTAACGACTATTGTGTTGTGATAATTACAGGCAAAGATCTTATTTCTTGGCTTAGCCGTTCCGCCAACCTAAAATTTTTAACAAGCAGTACATTTGCCCAATTTAGAATGGGAGAAGAAACTAGCAAAAGTATTACCGATGAAAAAGAGTTTCGAGAAACTATTATGTTGTGCTTGAATCGAGACAAAGATTGGATGGAGTATCATGCTGAAAGATTGGCTGACCTAGCTGAAACGGCTCAAGCACATCATACTTCACTGAGTCATGCTGATGTAGAACGTAAGGCGTTTAAACTTTTGCGTGATGGTTATTTTGAAAAGGCAATCGCAAAGCTAGAAAAAACTTGTCAGCAAGAAGAAGAGATGGAGAAAAAGAGTAGAGGCTGGCTGAAGCAATTTTCAGCACGTATTGCTCATTATTGGGGAAAGTTTGACTTAGCTCAAGAATTGCAGCAGTATGCCTATGCTGATAATTCAACTTTGTTACGTCCGAAAACTACTCTACCATACATCCAGCTTACACTGCCAGGTCAGCAAGCTAATGCAATTGTAAGTCAGCTTATCGAATTCAATCCTCGTCGAGGCTATGCTACCCATTTTGATCAAGTAGTTTCACAGTTAGTTCCGGAAGCATCTTCCAATCAGTTTGAACAAGCTCTCGCAGACTTAGGTTCTATACTTGGCTTCTGTACACAACGCCCAGATAACCTGTATAGTAAAGGACCAGATGTACTTTGGTTACTAGATGATCAGCGAGCTCTAGTAATTGAAGCCAAGAGTCGTAAGCAGCAAGACAATACATTAACAAAGGATCAACATGGTCAACTCCTCAATGCAGGAGCTTGGTTTAAGAAAAATTATCCCAATTTTTCTTCTGGTATTCTTGTTTCTGTTCATCCAAATACCACTACTACACCAGCTACAGAGACTGTTGACTCCAAAGCATTAACATTTGAGAAGCTTAACGAACTAATCACAGATACTCGAAGACTATTAAGTGAATTATGTGAAGCGGTTATCTCAGACAATGAACTCATTATTCGCTGTGAGCAATTGTTGTCTAATTCTACCCTGAAACCTAAGTCATTGATTGAACAGTATCTTGTGCCGTTTGATAAATAAGATTAATCTGTGAGGTGGATTAATTTTTCTACATAAAGATTAATTTCCTATAGGATAAAGGCTATCATAGCACCACGCATCTAAAGGATTTATGGTTGAAGTTATTCAAGCAAGCAATTTAGCTTTGTATGAACTAGAAGAAAGGTTTAACCTAGTACAGGTTCAAGACTATGACTTTTTCCCAGAGTGGCAGGGTATAGCACAAGACTTGACAGCCTATGAACAGCATTGGCTTAATCAGGCTAAGGCAGATTTCCTCAGCCTTGCTGAGTATCCACTGTATGAGGAAATTGTCAAAATTGCAGTATTGGCTCCAGTTTTGCTAATAGCAGGATTGTGCCGTGCGCTTATTGTTCCTGCGGCAAAAAAGCAGGTAAAAGTTAGCTTTGAAGATGAAGATAAGGTAATTCGAGGACGAGAGGAATGGTACTGACTGGCATGCCGGTGGGCAATGCCCACCCTACGGTATATCAAGAGTTTTGGTAATTAAAAAATGCACGCTTTTCAGTGCAATTGAACTTAAAAGCTGATAATTAATCAACAAAACCCGCCTTGATTAACTGTTATTCTCTACCCTCTTTCCATTCTTCTCCACCGGGTAGCTGAACTAAATTCTCATCAATAATGGCTGGCAACGTCTTTGCTGAATGTTCATACGTTAAATCGAGCAATCTCTGAGCCGTCATCATTATCTCTGCTCTATCCACCAATTCTGAGAGTTGAAAGGAATTATAGACACCATCCATAACTTCCACACTCGCCGGACGAATTGCCGCCTCAATTGCCTCTTCTAAAAAAGGCTCCCATTCATCTTGTTTGATGTAGTAAGCTGTTTTATTCGCTTTGAGATTTAATTTTTGAATTTGTCGAAGAGAATCGGAAATTGAAGCCACCCAGGAATTGGTTAAACGCTGCTCAATTTGGTTTTTAATCAAGTGAAGCAACAACCTGACGAGAAACGATTCAATATTACGGAGGATTGCTTGTTTACTCATCCCCTCTAGTTCATCTACAATCGCCAAAGCATCTGTATAGCGTCCTTCTACGATGCTAGTTCTGAGGTCGATTAGTTCTTGAGTCATAATCCCACCTTAAAAGATAGGCACTGATACGCTGAATATAGCATTCAGTCCCTACACCTGCCCGGAGTTCAAACTCCGGGCTAATAGCTCAAGTCCATTAAAATGGACTAAAACTCTTATCCAATCGGGCAGCAACAGTTTCAACCCAAGGCAGGGATAATTGATTGGGTAGGGGCACGATACTATCGTGCCCTGATCTAGCTCCAGAAAAGGATTAACTCAAGCGCTGGCGTAGCCACAACGCCAACAGAGGGAGAGCCAGTCGATAATTTTGCTCGGAGCCATAAATCAAGCCTTTGTGTTGCAATCCCGCGATCGCGCCTTGGAGACTTCCCCCTCTGGATAGGTAATGTTTGTGAATATAATCGCGACTTTGGGGCTTGTCAGTCGGATCTAACGCTAGAGACTCCAACAGATGCGCCTGATTCGCCGGAAGCAGCATGAGTAATGACTCGAAAACCATGGATAAGTCCGATAAGAGTTCTTGAATTGCTTGCTGGATGTGGCGATCGCGAATTAACCCGTCAGCCACTCGCACCGACTGGAGGCGTCGCACCAGTGCGGAAGCATCGCCTAAATGCCCCTGTACCGCATTAACAAACAATTCCAAGGCTTGCGATCGCGGATCGAATGTCAGCCCTTCGACATGGAGGACTTCTTGCGCCCAAGCCGCCACCACATCATCGGCTAAGGGAGCAAGCTGCACGATTTCTAAACTATTCCCCGGTTCATCAGGATGAATGCTAATTTCTGCGATCGTTGCTACCAAGACATAACTCACCTGAGTCTGACGCTCGATCTCTTGCTTCAAAAAATTTTCCCACACCCCATGACGATCCCAAGAGCGAATGTGGGGGAAGCTTTCCAAAATTAACACTACCCGTTCACCTGTAGATTCGGCTAATTCTTGTAGGAAATCCAGTAATCCCTCAAATGCTTTCCATTGCTGCTCTTGATTTTTTACCCGAATTGGTTTGAGCTGTGCTCTACCTCGTCCGTTATCATGGAGGACAAATAATTCAACCGCCTTGTGTTCAATCCACTCTTGCATGAGAGCGTGAGCCGTTGCACTTAGAAACGTCTGATTGATGCTCTCACACAGCAATTGCACGAAGCGCTGACCATCAGTAACCCGGATACAGTCAACTTCCAAGATTTTCACGCCAACTTCCCGAGCCGCCCGCCGTACCAGACTCCGACGTCCGCTTCCAGGCACTCCCACAATCAACAGGTTACCCTCATGGGCTAAAACCTGGGTAATTCGTTGGAATTGCGCTTGCCGTCCAACCAATTGAAACGGTGTTGATACATCCAAAATGGTCACGGTTTTAGCATCCTGATCGCAAGAGTAGACAGGTTCCGGCGGTACGCCTTCACTCCTTCGGCAGCCGCCCACGGTATTGGTAGGCGACTCAGAGCTGAGGTTAAGTATTGATTTGCCACGAATCGGTTCTCTAATCTGGCTATTGCATGTTTTATCATGTCGCTCCCAAGCTCAAACCAACCCATTGGTGTGGTATGAGTCTATGGTTGGCATTGACACTTTTCAATAGTGTCAGTCTTTTTTAGCACTATTAAAACGTGCTATATATGTTTTAGCACCTTTTTCCAAGACAGCATAGCCGTGTTAGCTTGTTCCGCAAGAAGCCTCGCGCTGTACTCGTTGGCGAAGCCTTCTCCGAAGGAGTAGAGTCAGCGTCGAGATGAATTGCGGGGTCAACGTAGGATAGGTCGATAAACAGGAGGAAAACAAATGAGAACTGCGTACCAGTACCGATTGCGCCCAACAAAACAGCAGGCTGTCAAAATAGATAGATGGTTGTCTATGCTTTGTAGTCAGTACAATTACTTGTTGGGTGATAGGTTTAATTGGTGGGAGCAAAACCGCTCTCCAGTCAATGCTTGTCCTCTTGTTTGTCACCTGCCAGAGTTGCGGGACAATCCTGAGTATTACTCTCAAAAGAAAACATTACCTAAGCTCCAGAAAACACATCCTTGGTACGGCGAGATATATTCTCAAGTTCTTCAGGATGTAGTCAAGCGAGTCAAGGTAACGTTTGACCGCTTTCTTAAAGGTGACTGTAATGGCAAACGTAGCGGTAAGCCAAGGTTCAAGTCTCGGAGTCGCTACCGTACCTTAACCTATCCCCAAATGAAGGATGGATGTTTGCAGGGGAGCTTGATAAACTTGACGATGTTTGGCAAAGTCAAAGTTTTCCTGCATCGTCCTATTCCTGATGGCTTCAAAATCAAAACAGCATCTGTTACAAAGAAAGCGGATGGCTATTACTTGACCTTATCCCTGGAAGACAAAACTGTTCCTGAAATCAAGCCAGATTTCAACCCGGATAAAATCGCTGGGGTTGATATGGGTTTAAAGGAGTTTTTGACAACTTCCGATGGCGAAACCGTTACCATTCCACAACATTATCGTAAAGCTCAAAAACGCCTACGAGTTATCCAGAAACGGGTATCACGCAGGAAAAAAGGAAGTAACGGCAGACTTAAAGCCATTAAACAACTAGGAAAACAACATAAAACAGTTGCAGACAAGCGCAAGGATTTTCACTTCAAAACAGCGAAATGGCTGTTATCAAAATATGACGTAATCGCTCACGAAGACCTGAACGTCAAAGGACTTGCTCGTACAAAGTTGGCTAAGTCTGTGTTGGATGCTGGGTGGTCAAGCTTTCTGTCGATACTGACAAACAAAGCCGAAAATGCTGGTTTGTTGGTTGTACCAGTAAGCGCTCACAATACCTCACAAGATTGCTCCAATTGCGGTGATAAAGTACCCAAAAAGGTGCATATTCGTTGGCATGACTGTCCTCACTGTGGGTGCAGCCTTGACCGCGATCATAATGCAGCCATAAATATAAAAAACAGGGCGGCTGGGCAGACCGTCCTTAAAGCCAAACGCCTCCTAAGCAATAGCCGGATTGGTTTGGAAGCCTACACCGTACCAAAGAGTCGGTGTAGGAGCTGTCACAAACATGCCTATTCGCCACCATACTGTGCGGATTTTGCGGCATCATCTTAAAAAAGACGCTAGCACAGGATCATCCCACCTTAGAACGCAGCGAGGTTGAGAAATACAATACCCCATGAGTACATTAACGATTGCCTGGATAGCACTACCGCTATTTGTGGGGTTCAGCATTTATCTGTTCCCCAAACTTGACCGATATCTGGCACTGGGCGTCGCCCTGGTTTCGGTTGGATATGCGTTGCAGTTATTATTTGTGGCTAAATCGCCGATAACCCTGCAATTATTGGATAATTTTGGCGTCACCTTAATCGCTGACGAATTGAGCGGTTTTTTTATATTGACCAATGCTCTGGTAACAACCGCCGTTATACTTTATTGTTGGCACACGAATAAGTCAGCTTTCTTTTTTACACAGACGATTATTTTACATGGCAGTGTCAATGCCGCGTTTATCTGTGCCGATTTCATCAGCTTATACGTATCCTTAGAGGTGATTAGCATTGCCGCATTTCTGTTAATTGCCTATTCCCGAACAAATCGTTCGATTTGGGTGGCTTTACGTTATATGTTTGTCGGCAATGTGGCAATGCTGTTTTATCTGGTAGGTGCGGTTTTAGTTTATCAGGCAAATTATTCCTTTGCTTATGAGGGGTTGAGTAATGCACCCATCGAGGCAATTGCCTTGATTGTTCTGGGACTGCTGGGTAAGGGGGGTATCTTTGTATCGGGATTATGGCTACCATTGACCCACTCGGAATCCGAGACACCGGTGTCAGCGTTGTTATCGGGGGTTGTGGTGAAAACAGGCGTGTTTCCCCTGGTGCGCTTTGCTTTGATGGTGCCAGAGGTTGATCCCATTGTCAGACTCTTCGGTGTGGGAACTGCGCTGCTAGGAGTCGGGTATGCCGTCTTTGAAAAAGATACCAAGCGCACACTAGCATGTAGCACGATTTCCCAAGTAGGCTGGATACTCGCTGCACCAGAAGTCGGTGGTTTTTTTGCCCTAGCCCATGGATTGGCGAAATCAACGCTGTTTTTGATCGCGGGTAACTTACCCAGCCGAAACTTTAAGGAACTTAAAGAGCAGCCGATGAATACCGGACTCTGGATTGCCCTCATCATGGCTAGCCTCTCGATTTCGGGCTTTCCCTTGTTCGTCGGCTTTGGCGCGAAGGTTTTGACGTTGAAAAATGTCCTGTCTTGGCAATGGATTATCATGAACCTTGGGGCGGTGGGAACAGCAATTGTCTATGCCAAATTCATCCTTCTGCCCCATGGGAAAGGGAAGCCTGTTCGAGCCAGTTTCTGGATTCCAGTGCTACTACTGCTCGGTGCGCTGATTGCCACAAGCGGGATGTATTTAGAAGGATACACCCTGATAAATATCACCAAAAACCTGGCAATCATCGCCGTTGGATGGTTGGCATACTTTTTAATTTTTCAACGAGTGGTACTCAAACTCCCCCGTGTGCTTGAGCAATTGGAGCATCTAATCGGGGTGATGGTAGTGATGAGTCTAGCGTTGATTCTTCTATTCAAGATGGTGGTATAGCAGGACTAAGGTAGGTTAAGACGAATACCACGCTCCTCATATTCTGGTGGGCAATGCCCACCCTACCGTATATCAAAGGTTTCGGCGATGCCAAAATGCCAATTCTCAGTGCCGTTAAGGTTACTCGCTTCTGGCTTCCTTGAGTATGACGAATGACGAAAATCATCATTGCCTCTGCTCAAACCAATCCTTTGGTGTGGTATGAGTCTATCGTTGGCATTGACACTTTCCAATAGTGTCCATCTTGGTTAGCACTATTAAAACGTGCTATATATGTTTTAGCACCTTTTTCCAGGACAGCATACCCGTGTTAGAAGCCTGCATATTTGCCACCATCCTGTGCGGATTTTTCGGCATCATCCTGAAAAAAAACCTGGTGATGAAGATCATCTCCATGGATGTGATGAGTACGGGGGTTATTGCCTATTACGTGCTGATCGCATCACGCAAAGGTGAAGCCTTATTCACACCGATTATTTCCGTCGAAAATGGGATTATTGCCAACGTCGAAAATGGCACTTACTCTGATCCAGTTCCCCAAGCGGTGATTTTAACCGCGATTGTGATCGGCTTTTCGATTCAAGCCCTGATGCTAGTCGGTGTGATGAAGCTAGCACGGGATCATCCGACTTTAGAAAGCAGCGAGATTGAGAAGCACAATACCCCATGAGTACATTGACGATTGTCTGGATAGCACTACCGCTATTTGTGGGGTTCAGCATTTATCTGTTCCCTAAACTTGACCGCTATCTCGCATTGGGCGTCGCCCTGGTTTCGGCTGGATATGCATCGCAGCTATTTTTGGCTCAGTCAACCTTAACCTTGCAATTATTGGATAGTTTCGGCGTCACCTTAATCGCTGACGAATTGAGCGGTTTTTTTATATTCACCAATGCCCTAGTCACAAGCGCCGTTATCATCTATTGTTGGCACACCAATAAGACGGCTTTTTTTTATACACAGATGATTATTTTACACGGCTGTGTTAATGCCGCCTTTGTCTGTGCCGATTTCGTCAGCTTATACGTGGCGTTAGAGGTCATTGGTATTGCCGCATTTCTGTTAATTGCCTATCCCCGAACGAATCGTTCGATTTGGGTGGCGTTGCGCTATCTGTTGTTCAGCAATGTAGCAATGCTGTTTTATATGATGGGTGCGGTGTTGGTGTATGAGGCGAATTATTCATTTGCTTATGAGGGTTTAAGTAATGCTCCCATCGAGGCAATTGCCTTGATTTTTCTGGGACTGTTGAGTAAGGGGGGTATCTTTGTATCGGGATTGTGGTTACCCTTAACCCACTCGGAATCCGAGACACCGGTGTCGGCGTTGCTATCGGGGGTTGTGGTAAAAGCCGGGGTGTTTCCCCTGATGCGCTTTGCTTTGATGGTGCCAGAGGTTGATCCCATTGTCAGAATCTTCGGCGTAGGCACAGCTGTGCTAGGAGTCGGTTATGCCGTCTTTGAAAAAGATACCAAGCGAATGTTGGCATTTCACACGATTTCGCAGTTAGGCTTTGTCCTAGCAGCACCCGAAGTCGGTGGTTTTTATGGGCTAACCCACGGGTTAGTCAAATCAGCGCTGTTCTTAATCGCGGGAACCTTACCCAGCCGTAACCTCAAAGAACTGCACCATCAGCCGATGAATACCTCGATTTGGATTGCCCTAGTCATTGCTAGTTTCTCTATCTCCGGCTTTCCCTTATTATCGGGTTTTGGGGCGAAGGTTTTGACGATGGAAAATCTTTTGCCCTGGCAAGTGATTGGCATGAATATTGCGGCTTTGGGAACAGCAATATCCTTTGCCAAATTCATTTTTCTACCTCACAAACCACAAGGAGAGGGAAATGTCAAGCCCGGTTTCTGGTTAGCCATGATCATATTAATCGGGGGTTTAATTTTAGCAAATGTTGTGTATTACGAGGCGTATACGGTTAAGAATATCGTGAAACCCCTAGTCACTATCGCACTTGGATGGTTGGCATATTTTTTGATTTTCAAACGACTTGCCATCAAACTCCCTCGTATGCTTGAGCAATTCGATCATCTGATTGGGATGATGAGTTTAATGTTGCTGCTGCTGTTTGGGATGGTATTCGCTTGAATTGTCTTGGCGCTATAAGTAGAAAAATGTAGGTTTTCTAGCTATTGTCCCCACAGTGACAAAGGACAAAGAACAAAGGACAAATGACGAAAAATGATTGGACATCTGAATTTGATATTGCGATTAACCATCTGGTTTTTGCTCACCGCTAGTCTGAGTGTACCAAATATCATCATTGGCATCGCCATCGCCTTTCTCTTGCCGGGACGCCCCAAAACTCCGGAATCCTTAAAGGATTGGTTTCGGGTGCTGGGTGAGGTACTTGTGGCGATTCCCCAGGCGTATTTTGAGGCATTTGAAATCATGCTCCGTCCTCATAAGTACGAAGATGTAATTATGGAAAGAGTCAAACCCCAGCGTACACCTGGACTGATTTTTCTCGATATATTTTTAATTACGTTTACACCCAAAACCATTGTTTTAAAATATCACGAGGAAGGCTCGTATGAAGTCCACAGAATTAGCCGGAGGAAAAGAACATGAATTTGATTTTAATTAGCATGATTTTGGCGCTACTTATCCCCATGTATGAGGCATGGCAGGATGATGATATTTGGCAAAAAATGTTGGCATTTGCCAGTATTGCCACCAAAACCTCAATCATGATTCTGGTTGTTTCTGTCTTGCGGGATGATTGGATGATCGGAGTTGTCGGGGTGATCATCCTGAGTGTGGGGAATGCAGGATTAATGTTGTTGGCACATATCCTTAAACGAATCAATGATTCAGCGAAAGAGTCCTACTATGATCAACGTGCTTAGTTATATCTGTATCGGGTTAGGAATTGTCTTCTGGTTTTGGGGAACATTTCCGTTGATTGGTCACCGATCTGTATTATTTAAACTGCATACTCTTTCGGTGGCAGATACTCTCGGTTCAATGAGTATTATCGTGGGATTGTTGCTAAAAATACCCAGTGAGTGGCCCCTACTGATTCTTGCCATTATTTCGTTGGCGATTTGGAATACAGTGCTGGGGTATGTGTTGGCGTACTGTTCGAGTAGTGGGGAGGAGTTTGACTATGAATCAGAGTGATCTCTATGTGATTATCGCCCTGCTACCTTTGGCTGCCTGTATGCTGGTCTTTCAGGTGAATCCTTACCATGCTTTGGTGATTCGGGGCATCTTAGGAGCAGTGGCGGCATTGGTTTATGCAGTTTTGGGTGCGGCGGATGTGGCGTTGACCGAAGCCTTGGTGGGTACTATGCTGGCGATTACGCTGTATGCGGTGGCGGTGCGTTCATCCTTAACCCTGCGTCTGGGTGTACTGGAAGAGAGTGGCGCTAAAGCGCCGACTACGAACGATGAGAGCCATCATTTTGGGGAACTGATGGATGATTTACGCACTGTTTTTAGCAAGCATTATATGCGTGTCGAGGTAGTCCCGTACACGGATCAGCAGGCGTTACAGCGGGCGTTGATGGAGAAAGAAATTCATGCCACCTGTACGCGATCGCACTTATCAGAACTGGAGCCTCAAGACCCGACAGCACCTGAGTCTGAGACGCCATTCTATCACACCGAGACTCGGGTTCAACGCCTCTATGACATCATACGAACCGAACTGTCGTCACCCGCGACACATTTGACATATATTAATACACCAGATTCAGGGGAGGGACATTGATGAAATGGATCTACATTGCATCGGGGATAGCGCTGTATATCATATTCCTGATCATGCCGAATATGCCCAATCCGGCACCGAATTTATCGGATCACTCTATCGTCGATTTAATTGCACAAGACAGTGGAGTGTCCAATGTGGTTTCGGGTATCATTTTCCGGAATCGGCTGTATGACACAATTTTTGAAGTGGTTGTATTTACGATCGCGATTATGGGTGTCCGGTTTCTGCTGACAGATGAAAAGCCATTCTGCACGATTTATCAGTTTACCGATCAACCCTCGGTAATTCTGGCGCGTTTGGGAGCAACCATTTCTGCCTTAGTGGGTATCGAATTAGCGATTCGGGGGCACTTAAGTCCCGGCGGCGGGTTTGCGGCTGGGGTAGCTGGGGGAACCGCGATCGGCTTGGTAGCGATTACCTCATCAACGGAGTGGATGCAGGGAATCTATAAACGCTGGCACGCCTCTAGATGGGAGAAAGTTTCGGTTCTGGTTTTCATTGTCCTAGCGGTGATCACTCTGGCTGGAGTCGAGTTACCCCATGGAAACTTAGGCGCACTGCTTAGTGGCGGGATTATTCCCCTGCTCAACATTCTAGTCGCCGTAAAAGTCGCCTTGGGTTCGTGGGCAGCTATTTTAGTTTTTGTTCATTATCGGGGGTTGTTGTGATCTCAAGTCCGGTAGCATCGGTTGTGTAAAGTGGGCATCGTATTTGAGCGAGAAACAGTGGGCTAATCCGCTTGGGAAAGTTCCTATGGTGAAAGATAGATTCCATGATGTTGTTAGAACTGCTCTAGAAAAGGACAACTGGAAAATTACGGCTGATCCTTACGAAGTTAGTATCGACGATGTGGATTTTGAGATTGATTTGGCAGCGGAGAAATTGCGGTTCTTCCAGACTTAGTGTGCTAAACTATCAGCTTTCACGTAATCGCGAAAGTCCTCACCCTCAACAAAGTAGGGTGAGGATGGACAGCGGGAAATCGAAGGCACGGAGATTTCCAAATTACATTGGCTAGATGCGATTTTTTAGTGCTATAATAACAGCCACCCACTTAGGTCTACCTTCTTTGGCATGGGCTGAAGATAGTCGGGCTAGGTGTGATAGAGATGTAGTCAAAAGCGCGTTAATGAACTCGACCACCGTTCGCTTTTATAGCGTCCTCCAAAACAATAGCGCAAGATGCCTATTGGCATTATCCGGTTAGTATTCTAACCACAAACCGCTCGCAACCAAGCGGACTAACAAAATATCACTGCCTGCGGAAGGCGGGCGGCTGCCTGTTGACGCCCTTGTAAGACCATCACGCCTATTGAGTTCTGGACTTTCTGTTCTTAGAAATTAGAAAGTACCCAACGTGGCATCGGCGGATGAAACGGGAAATCCCGTTCGCGTAAGCGTGGCGTAAGCCAAGACGAATAAAACCGTCCTTGTTTTTAGAAGTTGGAAGCCCCAACTTCAGCGAAGCAAGTTGGGGTACTTCACTCTCAGCCCTTTCTGCCCAAGATGAAGCCCGCTTCTGGCAAACGGTGATCATTTTCATCGGTGTGCTGGTGATTTATGCACCTCTGTTAGCCGGCTATACCTATCTGCGCGATCGCCTCAGCCTGCAATGGCGCAAATGGCTCACCCATCGATTCGTGGATAACTATTTTCGCGATCGCGCTTATTACAATTTGCATATCGGTAAAACCGAGATTGATAACCCGGATCAGCGGATTGCCGAGGATGTCAGGAGTTTTACCCAAGAGTCTCTCACCTTTTTACTGGTGTTGGTGGAGTCTGTGCTGTCGGTGATTGCTTTCTGCAGTGTACTCTGGGGCATTTCTAAACCACTGGTGTTTTTTCTGGTGCTGTATGCGCTGATCGGAACTTTGGTGACGACTGTAGTATTTGGGAAACCCCTTGTCCGACTCAACTTTGAACAACTCAAGCGGGAAGCGAATCTCCGGTTTAGCTTAGTGAGAATTCGAGAAAATGCGGAAGCGATCGCGTTTTATCAGGGGGAGGATCAGGAGTCGAATCAGGTCAAACAGCGGTTTTTTGATGTCTTTGAGAATTTGACACTCCCCGCCCTATAAGTGCGGGGATTCTTAGTTCCGCGACACACCTTACAATTATCTATCCTTGCGGCAATACTTAAACCAAACACCCGTAGAAAACTACCAAGTATTGAGCCTAATTTAGATAACTCCAGAGGG
>NZ_JAVJZI010000235.1:0-11036 GCF_040223135.1 Coleofasciculus sp. G3-WIS-01 | reverse complement strand
TTAGGGCTTTAGCCCTATATTATGTTGGGGTTGTAGTAAGGGCTTTAGCCCTATTTTATGTTGGGCTTGTAGTAAGGGCTTTAGCCCTATATTATGTTGGGCTTGTAGTAAGGGCTTTAGCCCTATATTATGTTGGGCTTGTAGTAAGGGCTTTAGCCCTATATTATGTTGGGTTTCCTGTCGTCAACCCAACCTACAACCTATTCCACAATTTTAGCTGTGTCAGTCCACTACGAGTATAACCAATGGTATTATTTTAGCGGTATGCTCTACATGGTCATAATCTGACATTCTGAACGGATCGACGTCAGCCTAAATCTAGGTATTGTCAATAAACTTAATTTAATCCAAAATCAATCTGGATTGCTAAAGCCATTCATCCGACTTAATTGTCGTACCTTGACCCACCCCACCTTTGACGACTCGATTGGAGCCTTATTTCCTGATGAATTTACTCAGAGGTCGATTGCAACGCTTAACCCAACAGTTACCTGATTTAGTGGATCAACTCCCTGATGAAAGCTTGGCAGACGCCTGGAAAGTTCTGCAACCGCTCTATTATGACTTGTATATGCTCTCCGCCATGCAAGAGTCCATGCGAACGATTCGACCCGGAGATGCGATGACCCGCGAAGAGGCGCTGCGACTGCTGAATCTGCCCTAAAATCTTCGCAGAAAGATTACAATGATTCCTGGGGAATCAGAATATATCCTGTGAGCCTAGAAGTACGCTATGCGCGGTCTTTCCTACAAGATCTCAAAAACCTAGAGTCAGCTGCCTATCAGCAGGTCTATGAGATGGTTTTTGAGAAGTTCATCCATCTCAGAAGCATTCACGACTTGCCAGGGCTTCACCCCATCGGCTCAGATGCTATTTTTTACCGATTTACCATCGATAACTATATGGTGGGGATTGAAGTGACGGGTCACATCGTCAAGTTTTTGCGCGTGTTGCCCAAGCCGTATATTTGAGGACGCAGCAGGCTTTCAGAAGGCAGGGGGAGCAATGTAGAGACGTAGCATGCTACGTCTGGGAGCAGGGGAAGAATTGGCTTATAAGACTAAGCCACTGAAAAAGGAAAACTGACAACTGATCCCCGGACAACATACACTTGTGATTGGTAAAAACAGGAATTTGAGAAGCTACTTATGGACGCCGCTGCACTCTGGCAACGCTATCAGGACTGGCTCTATTACCACCAAGGGTTAGACTTTTACCTCGACGTCAGCCGTATGCGATTTGATCATGCCTTTGTCGAGGCGATGCGACCTAAGTTTGAGAAGGCGTTTCAGGATATGGAGGCATTGGAGGGGGGCGCGATCGCGAATCCTGATGAAAATCGGATGGTGGGTCACTATTGGTTACGAGATCCTGACATAGCGCCAACACCCGAACTGCGTCAAGATGTCCTCACAACCTTAGAGAAGATTGAATCCTTTACCTCGAAAGTCCATAGTGGTGCGATTCATCCCCCAGGTTCATCTAAATTCACCGATATTCTTTCCATTGGCATTGGCGGATCAGCATTAGGTCCTGAGTTTGTCGCTGATGCCCTTGCCCCTAACATCCCACCCCTAGCAATTCATTTTATAGATAACACTGATCCGGCGGGGATTGATGCCACAATTGCTAAACTGCAAGATCGTTTAGCTAGCACACTCGTCTTAGTCATTTCTAAATCTGGAGGAACTCCGGAAACCCGCAATGGCATGATTGAGGCAAAAAAAGCGTATGAATCCCAGAAACTAGACTTTGCTACCCATGCCGTGGCGATTACGGGTGAAGATAGTAATTTAGAGAAACTGGCGAAATCAGAAGGGTGGCTGGCAACCTTTCCCATGTATGACTGGGTAGGAGGACGCACCTCAGAACTGTCAGCGGTGGGACTGTTACCCGCAGCACTGCAAGGGATTGATATCCGCCAGATGCTGGCAGGTGCGAAGGAAATGGATAGTGCCACCCGTGTCCATGATCTCCAAGAAAACCCGGCGGCGTTGCTGGCACTTTCCTGGTATTTTTCGGGGAATGGTAAGGGTGAAAAAGATATGGTGGTTTTACCTTACAAAGATAGCCTGCTGTTATTTTCCCGCTACCTCCAGCAATTAGTCATGGAATCCTTGGGTAAGGAAAAAGACCTCAATGGTAATACTGTACATCAGGGAATTGCAGTTTACGGCAATAAAGGCTCAACGGATCAACATGCTTACGTGCAGCAGTTGCGAGAAGGGGTTCCCAATTTCTTTGTCACCTTTATTGAAGTATTGCGCGATCGCGAGGGACATTCCCCAGAGGTAGAAGCGGGGGTAACTTCCGGTGACTATTTATCCGGTTTATTACAGGGAACCCGAAAAGCCTTGTATGACAATCAACGGGATTCGATTACCGTGACAATTCCCCAAGTCAATCCTCGCACGGTTGGAGCACTGATTGCTTTATATGATCGGGCTGTGGGATTATATGCCTCCCTGGTTAATATCAATGCTTACCATCAACCTGGAGTGGAAGCGGGTAAAAAAGCCGCCGCTGCTATTTTAGATTTACAGAAACGGGTAATTCAGGTCTTGCAAGATCAAGGAGAACCCCTATCCTTATCAGAGTTGGCACATAAAGCAGGGGCGACTGACCAAATAGAAGCCATTTATAAAATTCTGCGCCATCTCCACACTAATCAACGGGGTGTTGTTTTAGAAGGAAAACTGGGAGAACCAAGTAGCTTAAAAGCGTCTGCTGTTTAACTGCCCAAACAATTACGTACCCGTAATAAACCTTCTGCCTTTTTCTATATAGCAGCAGATATAGCAGTAGACACATCGATTAGGACAAACGAACTGTTGTAGAGACGCTTCAAAAGCGCGTCTCTACCAAATGATGCGTCCTAACCGCTATGGCGATTGCTATACATAGATTGAGACAAATGAACTTTGGTAGAGACGTTCCGGCAAAACGTCTCTTATTTTTGTAGTTTGCTTAGAGTTTAGGTTGAATAACTTCTCCTAACCACTGCCACCAGCTACGATTAGCCTTCATCTTAGTTCTGATAATGGATAAATTTTTCCGAAAAATAGCCGTATTAGGATGATCATCTCCTAAGTGCTGTTCACTCAAACTTAATGCCTGAACCAATAGTGATTCCGCTTCTGTGTAGCGTTTTTGAGAATTGTAGAGTCCGGCTAAATTGTTGATGCTAGTCGCGACACCCGGATGGCAATTGTCTAAGAGAGATTTTCTTAGTTCTAAGGATTGCAAGTAAAGGGGCTCAGCTTCACTGTAGCGACCTTGAGCATAGTACAGTAATCCCAAATTGTTGAGGCTACTGGCAACATCAAGATGGTAATTGCCTAAGAGAGATTTTCTCAGCTCTAGGGCTTGCAAGTAAAGAGGTTCAGCTTCACTGTAGCGACCTTGAGCATAGTAAAGTCCTGCCAGATTATTCAAGCTAGTAGCAACATCGATATGATGATTACCTAACAGATGTTTTCTCACCTCTAAGGCTTGCAAGTAAAGAGGTTCAGCTTCACTGTAGCGACCTTGAGTATAGTACAATCCTGCCAAATTATTCAAGCTAGTCGCAACATCAAGATGTTCCTCACCAAAAGCGGCTTGGGCAATGGATATGCAGTGCCTAAACCAGGATTCTGCCTGATCAACCATTCCCTGATGCTGATAAAATCTGCCTAAGCGATCAAATAGCCAAAGTAAATCTGTTAATCCTTGACCTTTATAGAATTTGCCCAAACTGTCAAATAAGCAGAGTGAATCCTCATCCCTTACGGCTGATTCTAGGGTTTGAACTATTTCTTGAATGTGAGGCAGTATCTCTTCCAATAACCTTATCTGTTCTGGGGTAGGAGAATCAGGAATTTGCTGAACCAGTTCAACAACAATAGCGGTAAAAGCCTGCCTGAAGTCATCAGCATGGAGTTTTTTGAAGGGTGGTGCTTTGTTCTTGCTTTTTTGGGAAACTCCTGAATTGGCAATTTGAGAGTTGTCTCGTTGACACGAACAGGTGGGATTCTTAATCGGAAAATAGAGTTGCTGATCAATAGGGCAATTTTCACCGGAACCAGGGACGCCAGGATAAGGGGAGAGGAATGAATGCCATTCTCTCGGAGGTGGCGTCTGCTGAGTTGAGTAGTCGTAGGAAATTGGTTTTGGCAAAGGCTGACTATCTGGTTGAGGTGGCTTGGGGATTGGCTGGGACAACCGTTTGGGAAAAGGATAAGGAGGGCGAGATACAAAAATGGCGGGTGAATCTAAAGCCTCCAATTTTTTGCGGAAAAACTCCCGAATTAAGGGCTGAACTTTGTAGCAACCTTGGCGATTTGCCACCGACTCAATCAAACGCCACTGATCAAGTTGAGTTTGAGCTTGGTTGAGATCTGCCTGTCTCCAGTGCAAGAAGTCACTGGCAGATTCTAACCATTGCCAACGCCA
Organism: Coleofasciculus sp. G3-WIS-01; assembly: GCF_040223135.1. Lineage (NCBI taxonomy): Bacteria > Bacillati > Cyanobacteriota > Cyanophyceae > Coleofasciculales > Coleofasciculaceae > Coleofasciculus > Coleofasciculus sp. G3-WIS-01. The sequence goes on along the minus strand of NZ_JAVJZI010000235.1, from coordinate 6,601 downwards.
GAGGGTTGAGGCAAATAAGCTCAAAAGTTGACCTACTTGTTGGGTGATGGGATTGAGTTCTCTCCAGATGTATTCCAAAATGGTATTGATTCCCCACTGGAGTGTCGGCTGGCTTGGCGGTTTAGTTGTTTGATCAGGATATCGCTGCGCTTCGAGCCGTTTGAGTATATCGGTTAAAGACAAATCGGGGTGTTGTGCTAAGTATCGCCCGACTAACTCTATGCCTAACGATAGATATCCCAGCCATTCACACAGTAGAGGTAAAACTTTCCGTGCGCCCCGATCCTGCAACATGCGTTCTTTACCCAGTAGGGCTGTCAAAAGTTTCCACGCTTGTTCTGGTGACAGCACATCTGGGGAGCGATCCCCTTTCCCGCCTTGATCTGGCTGCTGCATTGTCATATTTAATCGTTCAGATAGAGTCTGAGCGCCATTTGGGTACTCAATGAGCTTGTGCGATCGCATCCTCTGGGATAGCCATGCTGGTGTCTGAATTGGATGAGCTGAACCTTGCTTAGCTAAACCGCGTTCAAGCATTCTCCCCTACAAAGCGTGACAATCTACTCAGCAAGGAGTAAGGGTTCTGGCTTGCTGTTACACGATGGTAACTCGCTCTTTTTTCGTGATGAGTGGTTTCCATTTTCCAGCAAACGCGGCGAGCCTCCCACCCTTTTACCCGCTTTTGTGCCAAGCGCTAGAGGAGTTGCCGTCTGAAAGCGCTCAAAACCGTAAGACACTGTAAAACAGGTAATACAGTTAACATTGTATGATAATTTACTCAAACGCTGCAATCAACTTCGCGCCGAGAAGCCATTCAAGTATTCGGGAAGAATCAATCCACTTATATATGCCCTATAGTCAATTCAAAACTATCGCTCAAGCTAAAGCTGCTTTCCAGCTAACTGTCATTGAAGGCAGTCGCTTTTTGCCTGAAACTTCTCCAGTTGCCCCTTCGCCAACTCTCTCAGATTACTTACAGGAAACGTTACCGATTGTCGCTACCTCTGGTAGTGAAAAAGCCCGTTCGGAGGGTATTATCTATCCAGTATTAATCGATGTCAGAAAAGCACTTAATCGCCAAGTGAGTGTCTTCTCCGGTGAGGAATTTAATGTTGACGAGTCGGTCGGTCTTAATGGCTTGTGCGATTTCCTGTTGACTCGTTCAACAGAAGTCTTAGAAATTGAAGCACCAGCAATGATTATTGTGGAAGCTAAAAAGACTGACCTCAAATTAGGCTTTGGGCAGTGTATTGCCGAAATGGTTGCGGCTCAACGCTTCAATGAGGGACAAGGACAACCTATTTCGACGATTTACGGCAGTATCAGCAATGGCAATCAGTGGCAATTTCTCAAGCTGGAAGGAATCACTCTATTCATCGATTTGGCAGTCTATCCCTTGCCGCCAGTTGAGGGTATTCTTGGTGATCTTGTCTGGATGGCTCAAGCCCATTAAGAAGGGAATAGGAAGCCGTTAACAATAGACGAAAAAGCAGATACCCTAAACCCGTGCAGCCTTGGAGCCTTAGAGACTTCTTGGATTAGGTTTCCCGATTCAAGGCTGACATCATCGCCTGTTGACTAACCAGTTGATAAACTTCCCGGAAATACTGCATAACACGACTATCAGCCGCGGCTAAGGGAATCGTGCCTAAGACATCCAATACAGTACGATTGTCTGGAGGAGGGGTAATTACAACCAGAGAGGGATCAAGAGGTTCTTCGTATTGCCAAAATTGCTCAAGCTTAACCGGAACAGAAACGGCTGGTTCTCCTTCATTTTTCTGATTATCATCTAATCGACTGGATTTAACCTCTGATTGACTTGATTTGGACTCAATCTCTGCTTTCTTCTCAGGTTTTAGTTCGACACTCCCCGTACTGCGTAAGCGACGCAAATCATCCAGAATTTGGGCTTTAGTGCGTCCCCGTAGCTGGAATAAGACAAAGGGATCTTCACTAAATCGATCGCCTAATTGATAGTAAATTGCACCAATATGTTTACAGGGGTTTTGCGGATCAGGGCAACTACATTTTGAATGAATATCCGAAAGAGTGAATGGAAATAAACTCAACCCATTAGCGGTGAACACCTGCTCAATATTTTCCGGCATTTCTCCGGCTAATAATTGAGCCGAATAAATACATTCTTGCGCCATAGTTTCCACCACATAACCCCAGTCTTCATCGGTAAACGGGTCAATTGATAGGGAAACTCGATAGGGATCGGGTTCTGTTCCTTGTACCCGTGCCAACACCTGAGGACCTTCAAACTCAATACTGAGGACATTGCCTTCTTTGGCGTATTTGCGGGCGCGTTCCAAACGCTTTTTAAAGCGATAGGAATTGAGTAAGTCTATCCAGCGTTGCACCCACCAGGGAGGAGTTTCAATTTCGTAGGACTGCATAATTTATAAATACCGTAGGGTGGGCATTGCCCACCAGCCTTAATGATCGTGCCATTCAGCTTAAGAGTATAATCTACTAATATCATATCAGTTTGGGTCGTTCGTCTATCATACCCATAGTTATGGGGACAAAAAGTTACCCTTCTATCGAAACGTGGGGGGAGAGGGAGAGCTATAGAACCCCATCCTCTACGCAACGTATCTTTGAAGCGGGACGCGATAGCGATAGCGTGGAGTAGGTTGGGGGTACATTGGACTCCCCCAAGGTAAATTCAATTCAGTCAAACCCGATTGAATTTACAGATGCATTGGTTTTTTCTACAAAGTGTTATATAATTTTGTAGAAAGGAGGTGAGACTTGTGTTGACATTAACTTACGAGTACAAAATTGAGCCAACAATTGAACAAGTAGCGGCAATTGAGCGTTATTTGGAAGTTTGTCGTCAGGTATGGAATTATGCTTTACGCGAACGTAAAGATTGGCTCAATTCTCGGAAATCTGATGTTAACGCTTGCTCTCTCATCTGTGAATACATTATACCTGCTGATGCACTATTTCCTAACTACAACTTGCAAGCCAAGTCTTTAACTGAGGCAAGGAAAAACAATCCTGAACTTAAATCAGTAAATGCCCAAGTTTTACAACAAGTGTTGAGGAAACTTGAAACAGCGTTTCTTGACATGAGTCGGAAAGGGATGGGTTTTCCTAGGTTCAAAAAACCAGGAAGAATGCGCTCCTTTGTGTTCCCTCAGTTCAAGACTAATCCAGTCAATGGAGAATCAATCAAGTTGCCTGAGTTGGGATGGGTCAAGATGAGGTTATCTCGTCCAATTCCAGACGGGTTCACCTTAAAGCAGGTTCGGATAGTTAAAAAAGCCTCTGGGTATTTCGCCATGCTGTCATTACAGTGTGATGTACAAATACCTGATGTAATGCCAGGTGGTCATCCGATTGGGATTGACTTGGGATTAGAAAACTTTTTAGCAACATCTGATGGGGAGTTAATCGCAAGACCTCGATTCTTTGATTCATTGCACCGTAAGCTTAAATTGCTACAACGCCGATTGAAGCACAAGAAAAAAGGGTCTAAGAACTGGCGAAAACTCAATCTGAAGATTGCTAGATTGCACCAACGAATTCATGACACCCGCAAAGACTTTCATTTTAAACTAGCTCACCACCTAGTCCAAGATGCCGGAATGATATTTGTTGAAGATATCAACTTCAGGATTTGGGCAAAAGGGATGCTAGGAAAGCATACCTTGGATGCTGGCTTTGGTCAGTTTGTCAATATCCTGCAATGGGTTTGTTGGAAAGAACAAGTTTACTTTGCCAAGGTAGATGCTGATTATACCTCGCAGCAATGTCCTCGTTGTCAAACCCACACAGGCAAGAAGGATTTATCAGTAAGAATCCACAATTGCCATGAGTGCGGGTACACCACCCATCGAGATGTTGCTGCGGCACAAGTCGTGATGATTCGAGGCTTCGCCGTGAGCGTTCAGCCTCACGGTGTAGGTGCGACTGGGCAAGCCGTACCCGAAATTGCCTGGCTAGACGTACTGTCGGGGGTCATTGACCTAGATAAGTGTCCGCGAACCAGGAAATCCTTAAAGCGATTTAAGGAATCCTCAACTAATACGAAGTAAGTTGGGGAGGATGTCAAACACAACTGATATTACCGAACTTGATATGATTCATGAGAATTTATGGAAACCGACAGCTAAAAACTTTACCTGGACTAGAAACCCGCCCGACACCCGCACGGGTACGGGAGGCGGTATTTAATATCTGGCAAGGTGCGATCGCACAATGTCGTTGGCTGGATCTCTGTGCGGGTACAGGTGCTATGGGCGCTGAAGCCCTCTGTCGCGGCGCATCTTTAGTGGTAGGCATTGACATAAAGGGCAAAGCCTGTTCTATTATGCAACAGAATTGGCAGCACCTTGCTCAGCCTGAGCAAACTTTCCAGGTGGTGCGGGGAGATGTGGTGGGGCGATTAAAAACCCTGGCTGATCAGCAATTTGACCGGATTTACTTTGATCCCCCTTATGCCAGTGATTTGTACAATCCGGTTCTAGAAGCGATCGCTCATTATCAACTATTGGCGGATCAAGGTGAATTAGCGGTGGAATATAGCCCTAACTACTGGACACCTCAACCCATTACTTCCCTAGAAATTTGTCGCCAGAAAGTCTACGGTAACACAGCCTTAGCTTTTTACCGCCTCAGGGGGAAGGATGAGAGTTTTGACCCTTAGCAACGCTTTTCGGGCATGGCGCGTGAGTTAACTCCCCCATCTCCCCCACCTCCCCAACCCCTAACCCAAGGGCTGAGAGTGCCATTGATTATAATCCCAATTCGTTCCCCCGCTTATATTGGAGGTAGGCGGCGACAAATAATCCAGCCAAAGTCACAGGGATTAAGCCGAGAACAATTCCCGACAGCAGTGGTTCGATCATGATCGTTCTCCAAAGACTAAGTTTTTTTACTTGTTTCTCATCCTACTAGGTGAGATGACCCAATTGCTACTCAATACCAGCAAGACCAGGGAATCAGCCGCTTCCGGATTGCTGGCTGCACTACATCCATGATTCCAACTTGCTTACTTAGTCCATAAATTTTAAGCTATGTTTATTAATCGACATACTTCTTTCCAATCTGTTACACTATTACCCTCCTGGGTAACTCTACCTGTGTTGCAGTGTAAGTCCAGTTTAACTTTGTTCAGAAATTCTCAACTTGGCAGGAGATCCCTTGGAGAACCAGCTTGACCAACCTCAAGTCCTAGTGCGGCGGATTACCATGGTGGTACTCGCGCTACTGTTCGTAATCGGCATCAGTATCTTCGGATTTCAGATGCTGCAAGTTTCCGATCCTTATATGCAGAAAGTTTTGTCCCTCAACGGTGATCCAGTTCGAGGACAGGCTATTTTTGAAATCAACTGTGCCGATTGTCATGGTATACAAGCTGATGGCAAGGTAGGACCTAGCTTACAGCATATTTCTAAACACCGATCGCCGAGTGGTTTGATTGAGCAGGTGATTAGTGGTCAAACCCCCCCGATGCCAAAGTTCCAGCCTAGTCCTCAGGAAATGGCAGACTTGTTAACTTATTTGGAAAAACTGTAGGTTGAATGATGAATTCTTTGGTCTTTTGTGTACTACGTCTTTCTGGATGAATCGCCTTTATTTTGATGAATTCTGGAAGCCGTCACCCCAGCGATCGCGGATAGAAGTAGCCACCCTAAAGTATTCACCCGTAGGTCAAAGAGGGTGACATCCAGCATATTGAATAGGATACAGCCACCGAATGCGACTAAATAACTAAAGACGATTAATCGATCGCCACTTGAGAGCGATCGCGCTTTGTTGATCCAGAGAACGCCTTGCCCGAAAATCCAGCCAACTAAGCCACAAAATAGGATTGTAGCCGGAATACCCGCTTCAGCCGTCAACATCAGGATAAGATTATGGGGATGACCTAGCCACAGATCCATCTGCTGTTCGTAAAGTAGGGTGAAATTCCGCAATCCCCAACCAGTCCAAGGGCGCTGCTGAGTCAGGGACAAAGCAAAGCGCCATTGAGTTATCCGCATCAACGCCACGGGGCGATCGGGATGAAGCTGATCGGTGAGTCGCGCCCAAAAGTAAGCCGGAACAATCATTCGCAACCCTTCCCGTAAGGGTGAGGGACTAAACGCCGCTGATGGTACAGCGACAGCCGCAGCGACGACTATCCCCACTAAGAGGCGCCAGCCTTGGTAAAGTGCAAAAGCCAGACTCACGACAATCACCCCACCCCAAGCATTTCGGGAATGAGTGAGGATAAGCGCGATCGCATTAGCAATTTCCACCCCAGTTAAAAATAGGAGGACTCCCCCTGCTTCCCCCAGAAGGGCGGGTTTAGTTAAGTTATCGGTTTGGCGCCATAAGTTATCCGTCAAACCCGCCCCTACACCGCCTGCGCCCCCGGCCTGCCCCGGGCCCCCCGGGGGCCCCGCGCCCCCCCCACGCCCCCGCCCCCCCCCCGCCCCCCGCCCGCCCCCCGCCCCCCGGGGGGCCGCCGGGGGCGTCCTCCTATTTTTACCGGGGGTGGAAATTGCTAATGCGATCGCGCTTATCCTCACTCATTCCCGAAATGCTTGGGGCGATCGGGATGAAGCTGATCGGTGAGTCGCGCCCAAAAGTAAGC
>NZ_JAVJZI010000234.1:0-10090 GCF_040223135.1 Coleofasciculus sp. G3-WIS-01 | reverse complement strand
CTCTGGAGTTATCTAAATTAGGCTCAATACTTGGTAGTTTTCTACGGGTGTTTGGTTTAAGTATTGCCGCAAGGATAGATAATTGTAAGGTGTGTCGCGGAACTAAGAATCCCCGCACTTATAGGGCGGGGAGTGTCAATTCGTAGAGGTGCAACAGAGCGGGTGTAGCAACATTTGTTGTACTCCCCTAGGCTTTTTGTTTTTAGCCATAACCTTGCTAGGCTGTTGTTGTCTCTATTATGATAGTAGTGAAACCCACCCCTACACACTCAACACTCAACACTTCCCCACATCCCCCATCCCCTCCTCAACCAGATTAGGTGCTGGCGCGTTATCGTGTGAGTAGTTCATCGGAGAAAATGAGCTGTGCCTGAGCCTTACCTCATGAGTTGGTACTCAGGGTTTGATAGAGTTAATTAGCAATGAGTGCTATGACTGAATCCGTCCTTCATCAACTTACGATTAAGTCCCCCGATCGCTCCCAAGCCAGGGATCGTAACCGCCGCCTTGTTTGGAAAATCGCGATCGCTACATTGCTGTTGATGGCAATAGGAAGTGCGACGCGGGTGATGAATGCTGGACTCGCTTGTCCCGATTGGCCCCTGTGCTACGGACAGTTAGTGCCAAGTCAGCAAATGAATTTTCAAGTCTTTTTGGAATGGTTCCATCGCCTCGATGCTGCATTAATTGGCGTCAGTACGATCGCCCTAATGGGTTTGTCGTGGTGGGATCGCCGTTTTTTACCCAAGTGGCTACCTTGGGCAACAACCTTTGCCTTTGGTTTAATTGTGTTTCAAGGTGTCTTGGGTGGCTTAACGGTTACCGAACTGTTACGGTTTGATATTGTGACGGCTCACTTGGGTACAGCCTTGTTGTTTTTCTCAACCTTACTGATAATTGGTACATCCCTCATGCCTTACAAGGGTACAGGAGCGGTTGGACGCTTACCGTGGCTGGGTTTGACGGCAGCTATTTTGGTTTACTTACAAAGCTTGTTGGGGGGTTTGGTTGCTTCCCGTTGGGCATTACATCAATGTTTTGGCGCTTCTCAACTTTGCACCGTGATGAATAGTCACATTGCGGGTGTAGTCCCAGCTACGTTAGCCACCTTGACTCTTGTCATTGTGGCATGGCGCACACCTGCCCTCCATCCCCTGTTGCGACAGTTAGCCAATTTGGCTGGTGGATTAGTCATTTTACAGATTCTTCTGGGAGTGGCGACGTTCTGGTTACACCTACAGGTTGAACCCCTAACCGTGTCCCATCAAGCCGTAGGTGCGGCATTACTAGGAGATTTGCTTGTCTTTACCGTTTTGGCATTACGCGATCGCACCACTGGGCTAGCCGTGGAAAATTCCAGCCTATAGCCTTGAGGAAGTCTCCTTATGCCCCTACAGCATAAAAGTGACGATTGTGTCAAAGTGTACGTAGTGTTTCAACAAAAAGGAATTGGTGTTCAATGATTGGGACAACTGTATCCCGTCAACATGACAACGTTCGGCAAGTGATTCAGAGCTACTACCAACTCACAAAACCTCGTATCATTCCCCTGCTGTTGATTACGACAGCCGCCGGGATGTGGATGGCATCTGAGGGGCAAGTTGATCCCTTTTTGCTACTCATTACCCTGCTTGGAGGAACCTTAGCCGCTGCTTCGGCTCAATCCCTCAACTGCATTTATGATCGTGATATCGATTATGAGATGCTACGCACCCGTAACCGTCCAATTCCCTCAGGGCGGATACAGACTCGTGATGCCTTGTTATTTGCCTTCGCCTTAGCCTCGGCATCGTTTACCCTATTGGTTGTATTTGCCAATCTTCTAGCTGCATTATTGGCAATGTCGGGTATTGTATTCTACATGGGGATTTACACCCACTTACTCAAACGCCATACACCCCAGAACATTGTGATTGGCGGTGCTGCAGGTGCGATTCCAGCGCTGGTGGGTTGGGCGGCGGTGACGGGAGAGTTGAGTTTACCCGCCTGGTTACTGTTTGCTGTCGTTTTTTTGTGGACTCCTCCCCATTTCTGGGCGCTGGCTTTGATGATTCGCGAGGATTACGCCAAAGTCGGAATTCCCATGTTACCTGTAGTAGCAGGTGAAGAGTCTACAACCCGTCAAATCTGGGTTTACACGTTGTTAGTTGTCCCCGCGTCGCTGTTATTCATTTATCCGTTAGAGGTATCGGGTGTCGTTTATGGCGCGATCGCGCTGTTGTTGGGGAGTATTTTTCTGCAAAAAGCGTGGCAGTTATTACAAAACCCAACCAGTAACCAACTGGCTCGAGGACTGTTTAAATACTCTATTCTGTACATGATGCTTTTGTGTACTGGCATCGTGGTTGATAGTTTACCGATCACCCAGCAACTCTCGACAGCTTTAGCTGACAATTTACAAACTTTTGTGAGTTCTATCCCGTTTTTGCCGTTTCCGGTTTAAGGAAATTATCCAACTGTGGTAGAGACGTTCCACGCCTTACGTCTCTACTACCTGAACGGGTTGGTGAGATACTTGAATAAGCCCCATTATTTTTCTGCCAAACAACGATAAAGTTTATATTTATATTCACCAGCCCATGACCCAGATAAGTGATCCCGAAAACAATGCTGCGCGTCTAAATCAACCTTAGTCCGAAAATCCACTAACCATAAATCGAAGGGGCGTGACAGTTCAGTTAAGGTTTTTTGCAAGAGTGCGATCGCGTCTGTATAGGTTCTCTTTTGGGGATCGCGATCGGCTAGGAAGAATTGAACCGAACCATTCCTATCCGATAACTGTTTAAATTCCCAAGCTAACCCCATCAGTCGTCCGGTTTGTCCATGATGCTTGTGAGTGGTGGCAATGAATATGGGAGATTGAGAAGCGTCTTGAATTACGGGTGCAAGTAAATCGGGACGGTGATTTTGTAAGTATCCTACATTCCCAATTGCAGTAAATCCTCCGATTAATCCCATCAGCCAAATCATTGCCACAATTGCTTTGCTATGCTTTATCCCCGAAGCTGGATCGAACGTCTCCTGCTGCCAAACTCCAGCGAGTATCCCGGCGAATACCAGGATCACAGCCGGAAAGTAAAAAAACTGAAACCGTGCCCCTAGGGTTAAGTCCATACCTAAACCGTAGGTGATGCCAAAGACTAAAGCAATCGCACTCACTAAATATACCCTGAAAACCTGCAAAGCTAAACGGCGATCAGGAAAATGCTGTTGAAGTTTCCAACCATTACTAAGTTTCGGTATTAGGCTAACGGTAAATAACACCGTCACGATACCAGACAAGACAACAATCCCAATCGGCAAAATAGTTGTGGCGGTAGGAAGCAACAGGATCATACTCAGCCCCCATATTAACAGCCGCCCGATGGGTGCTAACCATTCACCGGTTAAATCCCCGTCAGCTATCCAGGCTGTGGGTTCGCTACCGTAGATACTGTATAAAGCCGGTAGCCAGACTAAACAGCCGATAAGCGTTCCTACCGAAACCCCATAGATACGCCGCCAATGCTTCCGCGCCAAAATCTGAGGATCTTTTCTTCCCTGTTGCCAAGCCTGCGTCAACAGCACCACCCCTTGAGCACAGAGGGTTAAGCTGAAAAAATAATGGGTGGCGATTCCCAAACTATTGACACCCACCCACACTAATCCCATTCCTACTGATAACGGTTCCTCACGGTGGATACCCTGAATTGCCACAACTAAACAGGATAAAGACGCAATCACCCATAAAATCGCCAAGGTGTAGTGACGTGCATCTTGGGCGAGAAAAATCCCATAAGGTGAAACCGCCATCATTGCGGCGGCGATTTGACCGACTAACCGAGAACCAAACGCCAGATACCCCAAACCGAATAGGCTAGGAATAGCAGCAATTCCCAACAATGCTGAGAGCGATCGCGCCCCCCATAATGATACCAATCCGTCATCGGTGGGAAAGAACTTTATCCACCAATGGGTTAGGACAAAATAAATGGGTGGATGGGTACTTTCTTGGATTAAATGGTTGACAACTGAACTAATATCTGCATCAACTATAGGGTGCAAAGGAGAGAGCAAGACATCCGCACCAATCCATTGATTCAGTGGCACGGTTTGAAAACTGTTACCTAAACTAAAGACCATCGTGGCACATTCATCTGTCCACGGGGGTAGAGACAAAAGACGACTCAAGCGCAGGATTGTACCCAGGGCTATCCATAACATCAGTAGCCCCAAGTGCAACCAACGTTGTTGTTTAGAGTTCATGGTTGATGGTTCACGGCAAAGAAGCTAGTGCCGAGGTGGAAAACAAAAAGCGATACCTGACAAGAATGTCTCGATATCGCGCTTTGGCTTAGGATTTCAAGCGAAGAAGATCAGGCGATCTATGGGCTATGGCATTTCTACTGTGGCTAGGCTACTCAGGGGACTCAGTAGGAGACTCAGTAGGAGACTCTGTGGCTTCTCCACCGCCTGGTTCAGTATCGTTTACGCCTGGGTCATTTTGGCAAGCGCCCAAAGTAGCTCCCAAAGCCAACACCAGCAGCAAACTCAGTAATTTTTTAGTCATACACTCCCCCTTTTGTTAAGGTCTGCGTCAAATTAGACGTTACGTTAGCTTACTATAACTTTATAGTTTTAACACGACTACTTGTTTTTTTCCTTAATCCAACTAGAATCAACCCACTCTAACCGATCAGGGTTGGCACTTCGCTACACTGCGCTTACACGCCGCTTTACTTGCCTTGAGAGTGAAGGAAGATGCCAAGATAGGCTGGAATGACATTCACCCGCTTACCTGACCTAGTTGTCGGAATGTTACTTATGATTCAGATAAATTCTGAAGAATTACGTAGTATGACTAAATTAGCTGCATAATTGTTAATATAGGGTTTTTTTGCGGTTTAGCCGATAAAATCAGGACAAGCCGTCAAGGTGGGTGCGGAGGATTGTTTAAGGAATGCATTGTGTTTTCTAATTTTTATCACGCTTTTCAATCGATCCAAGCTTGGATCAAGTATCCCCCAAGGCAAGCAGCACTAACCCAGAAAATCGTTGATCGTATCCGTAATTCCCTGGAATTGCAAGTTGTTGTGCAAACAGCCGTAGACGAAATTGCGGCGTTGCTTCGACTTGATTGTTGTAGTTTTTTCTGGTATTGGGAAGAACGGGAGCAAGTTGAGATTGTCTGCGAACGCCGTCAGCATGAGCATCAGCCTTCATATTTGGGAGAATATCCATTGGAATATTTTGGCACTCTAGCACGGGCGATCGCAGAAGGGAAAAGGATCGTTAATCACGGAACAGCGCACTTGACACCCACAGGACTACGATGGAGAATTCAACGGCTTTTACAGAAATCCTCTGCCAATCCCCCATCACTCGTCCCCTATCTCCCCCTCTGTGGATATAAGGCAAACTTATTGATCCCGGTCACAGGTAAAGAAAACGGAATTGGATTTATTGCTTGTCTTTGTGAACAACCCCGGTTTTGGGCAACTCCAGAAATTCAATTTTTAGAGTCGATAGCAGAATCCTTAGAAATTGGCATCCGTCAAGCCCAACTCTATGAACAAACCCAGAACCAAGCCATTCGGGAGCAGCTCGTTAATCATATTACTAGCCAAACTCGCCAGAGTTTTGACCCCCAGACCATATTAACGGAAGCAATTACCCAGATGTGGTCAGCGTTGGCAGTGGATCGATGCTTGGTGCATTTAGTGGAGGATTACCAGACTTCAGATGTACCATCTGTCAACCGAGAAACCCCAATCACTAGGAATAACAGCGATTCATTACACCAGAACCATCTCTATGAGGTGTATCGCCAACCCTTTGCCCCTTGCAAGGATACATTCAATCCCCATGGCCCGATTACACAGTGGATTATTCAGCACCGACAGGCTGTAGTGATTCCTGATGTAACCCAGGATGAGCGGATTGATGTAAACAACGAAGAATACCAACATGCCCAAATCAAATCCTCATTAGTGGTTCCGGTGCAAGCCCATGGAAAACTCTATGCCATTTTGTATCTCAATCAATGTGCTTACATTCGCTATTGGTCAAAACACGATCAAGAACTAGCACAAGCTGTTGCCGATCAGCTAGCAATTTCTCTACAACAGGCATATTTATATACCCGCACCCAGCAACAAGCGGCACATAATGCCATGCAAGCCCAAAAACTGGCAGAAATGATTGAAGAACTGCGACTGACCCAAGTCCAACTGATTCAGAGTGAAAAAATGTCCAGTTTAGGTAGAATGGTCGCTGGGGTGGCTCATGAAATTAATAATCCCATCAGTTTCATCTATGGCAATATTCCTTACCTAGAAAATTATGTTAATGACTTGCTGCGCTTAGTGCAAGCCTACCAAACTGAATATTCCAATCCCTCACCGACCCTCGAAAACATCTTAGAGGAGGTAGAAATTGATTTTTTAAGCAAGGACTTACCAAAAATTTTGCAATCCATGCAATCGGGAACCCAGCGAATCCAGGAAATCGTACAGTTATTACAGAGATTTTCGCGGCACAACGAAGCCTCGTTGAAACTGATCGATATCAACGCCGCTTTGGAAAACACATTATTAATCCTGCACAACCAATTTGTCAACAGGATCAAGATAGAGCGGTATTACGATAACCTCCCCCATGTTGAATGTTACCCTAAGCCCATCAATCAGGTATTTCTTAATCTTCTGACAAATGCCATTGAAGCGCTTGATCGTTCCCCTAATTCTGATAAAATAATAACCCTGCGAACGCAATGGCTACCCAGCATCCCTTCAGCGGAAGAGGATCGGGTAAAAATTAGTATAGCTGACAATGGTGCAGGGATTAATCCAGACATTGTATCGAGTATCTTTGAGCCATTTTTCACAACCAAAGCCGTTGGAGAAGGTAGAGGTTTGGGTTTAACCGTGAGCTATCAAACCATTGTCAACCAACACCAGGGTCAATTAGACGTGCGATCGCAACCCGGTCAAGGGACTGAGTTTATTTTGCAAATCCCAGTGCGTCATCCTCATGCTATCCAATCGAGTCCCTCGTCCTCTCAATCCCCCGATCCGGATTCTGATTTTTCACGGGAAGTCGCCCAAGCGAGTTTACAGGAAAGATAGGGGAGATTTGGAAGATGGGGGAGATGGGAAAACATAAAAGAAATTTCCCACTCAACAGTCAATAGCCAAGACTCTTGCACTCAAAACTCGGTTGGGACTCTCACGAGTCGCATCCTTTGTGAAGTAAGAAATGATAATAGTAAAGCCTGCTCCTACACAAAACTCAAAATGCAAATATCTGCCATAAGCTCATGAATGCTGTCTCTCGCTCTGTTCCAATTCAACGTCATTCCTCTCGCCAAGTTCCAGTTCACTCGAGGGTGCACTCATCTCGATCAAACCACTTGTCCCCCCTGAAGTCTAGAACCAGCCAGCAAAAAGTAGAACGGCTTAATACCTCACGAGAGCGGACTCCAGGCTGGCTGCGATCGCTGATGATCCTGCAACGCGGTTCAGATGTGATCACCGTGATCCTAGGTATTGCCACACTAACCATTTATTCCTGGACTGTATATACCCAGCAGCAGTGGACGCAAGAATACCGGAAATTGGGAACACTACAACGCAATGAACGTGACCTGACAACGACGAATGAAATCATCAAAGATCAACTTGCTCAACAAGCGGAACGCCCAGCTACAGGTTTGGTGACACCCACTACCGCCAATACCATTTTGCTCCCTCCGGCACCTCAGCGCCAATTCCGGGAATCTCCGAATCAGAAGCCTGAGCCAGAAACTTTGGCAAAGACTCCTTTGGGATACTAAGGTTGCAGGGGGATAGGGCGACAGGGGGGATAATATATTTATTGTGCCTAGCTAATCTCTAAACTTTAGTTGGGCAGGATGAGTAATCGAATGCAGAACTCAAAAATTAAAACCATGCCCTTAAGCAAAGGGAAGGAACCAAACCATGCCCTTAAGCCTAGCGTTGGGTCAAAACTTTTTCAACGTCCTGGGTTTAGATTGCTGTTAATTTGGGCAATCATGATGGCAGGGAGTTTTGGGCTTTTATTTAATCTATATCGGCTGCAAGTTGTCATCTCTCCCAGCTTGGAAGAAAAAGCACGGCAACAGCAGATGATTTATATGCGTCCGTTTATTCCCCGTCGTTCAATTGTTGACCGTAATGGCACTGTTTTGGCGGTGGATCGGCGAGTCTATACCCTTTATGTTCATCCCAAATTGTTTAAACTGCCTAAACAAAATATAGCCACTCAGATAGCGCCAATTCTGGATAATTCGTCTGCGGATTTGGAAATGCTATTTAACAAAAGAAATACGGGAATTCGAGTTAGCGGCTCATTAACTGAAGATGTGGCTAACAAAATCGCTCAATTAAGCTTGGATGGGATTGAACTGATTCCTAAATATTCTCGCCTTTATCCTCAGCAAGAGTTAGCTGCCGATGTGGTCGGGTATGTCAACGTTGATCATCAAGGTCAGGCAGGAATTGAGTATTCTCAGGAAAAATTATTAGAACGAGAAGTTCGCACGCTGCGAATGAGTCGGTCGGGTAATGGGACATTGATGCCTGATCATATTCCAGAAGGATTTCTCCACTCTGATGATCTGCGGTTGCAACTGACCCTAGATAGTCGCTTACAACGTGCTGCACGTTCTGCGCTCAAGCAAAAAATTAAGGAATTTAATGCCAAACGAGGTACTGTAATTGTTATGGATGCCCGGGATGGTTCCTTGTTAGCGTTGGTGTCAGAGCCAACCTATAACCCGAACCAATTCTATACCTCTGACATTAGTTTGTTTAAAAATTGGGCATTGGCAGATTTGTATGAACCGGGTTCCACGTTTAAGCCTTTGAATGTAGCGATCGCGCTGGAATCTGGGGCTGTTCGTCCGGATCAGGTATTCAACGATACAGGTTCGATTCAGATCGGTCGGTGGCCCATTTCTAACTATGACAAACAAGCTCGTGGCATGATCGATCCCGCGCAAATCCTGCAACATTCCAGCAACGTGGGAATGGTGCGGATGATGCAACAAATGAAGCCGGAGGTTTATTATGGTTGGTTAGAACGATTGGGATTGGGACAGAAACTGGAAACAGATTTGCCATTTGAAACCGCCGGACAGCTCAAAAACCAGCAAAAGTTTACCAGTTCCCCGATCGAACCAGCAACAACAGCGTTTGGTCAAGGCTTTTCCCTAACGCCGCTTCAACTTGTTCAACTCCATGCTACGTTAGCCAATGGGGGTAAGTTGGTTGTGCCTCATGTTGTACAGGGACTTTTTGATAGTCAAGGTCAGCTTTATTGGCAACCACGTCTGAGTGCGCCCCGCCCCATCTTCTCGCCCGCCACTTGCCAGAACGTTCTGGAAATGATGGAAACAGTAGTTAGCGAAGGAACGGGAAAAACGGCTGACATTCCAGGGTATCGAGTGGCGGGAAAGACGGGAACAGCTCAGAAAGCCAGTCCCACGGGGGGGTATTTTACTAATGCCAAAATTACCAGCTTTGTGGGAATTTTAAGTGTGGATTCTCCCCGTTATGTGGTGATGGCGGTGGTAGATGAACCGAAGGGAAATGCCTTTGGCTCTACGGTAGCTGCACCGATTGTTAAGTCAGTCATGGAAGCATTAATTGCGATCGAGCAGATTCCGCCAAGTCAGCCAACAATAGCGACAGAATGACTGTCATTTTGCCACGGCGATTAAAATCGCTGCTACACAAACAAAGTCCGCCTGCGCGGACTGGCTAATCACCTTGATGGGTCAGGGTTTCTTCACTTGTGCAGCAAGCCCTAAATAAGCAGCCACACAGTAGTCTGAGTAAGCAATTGCATGATTAGGGAGCGGTCAGAACGTGTTTCTTGAGAGTTCCTACGGATTGGATTCAGGAGGGCAAAGCCAGTCTATCCGATTGGGTCAGGTTCATCCAAGTAGCTTGACACTCCCCGCCCTATAAGTGCGGGGATTCTTAGTTCCGCGACACACCTTA
Source organism: Coleofasciculus sp. G3-WIS-01 (assembly GCF_040223135.1). Lineage (NCBI taxonomy): Bacteria > Bacillati > Cyanobacteriota > Cyanophyceae > Coleofasciculales > Coleofasciculaceae > Coleofasciculus > Coleofasciculus sp. G3-WIS-01. Next base: position 86 of record NZ_JAVJZI010000234.1, on the reverse strand, counting down.
CAATTATCTATCCTTGCGGCAATACTTAAACCAAACACCCGTAGAAAACTACCAAGTATTGAGCCTAATTTAGATAACTCCAGAGG
>NZ_JAVJZI010000038.1:0-14742 GCF_040223135.1 Coleofasciculus sp. G3-WIS-01 | reverse complement strand
TTTTTTTGATTAATTCCAAGTTTATATCCCCCAAAATCCCCCATTGTAACAAAGGCAATCATCCTTTGGGTTCCCCCGTGCAAAAAAATCGCATCAACCTTGGGGCTCCCCCCGTCAAACAAATCGCACGAAACTACGGCTTACCCCCTTGAAAAAAATCCTACCAAACTTGGGGGTACCCCGTTCAAAAAAAGCCGAAGCAACCTCTGGCTTCCCCCGTGCAAAAAAAGCGAAGCATCCCCTGGTCTCCCCCGTGCAAAAAAAGCGAAGCATCCCCTGGTCTCCCCCTTTTTAAGGGGGACGGAAGGGGGATCTATAAGGGGGACGGAAGGGGGATCTATAAGGGGGACGGAAGGGGGATCTATAAGGGGGACGGGAGGGGGATCAAAAGGGGGACGGGAGGGGGATCAAAAGGGGGACGGGAGGGGGATCAAAAGGGGGACGGGAGGGGGATCAAAAGGGGGGGCTAGGGGGGATCTCTTATTGAGTAACGGTTTAACCTTAAGTTGACACTAATGGCAAGCCTTGCGCCCCTACGGTTTCTTTAGAGATCCCCCCTACCGCATTCAAAAGGGGGGAACAAGAAGCTTAGGGACAAATGACAATGCTACTGGAATGAATCTGACATCCAAGGAAAAGCTTGACCGAATAATATCTTATGTCCCAAATAGTGTTTTTCTAATGGTTCCTCGTTTTTTTGTATCCTATGTTTGATGGTTTCTAAATTATCCTCTAGGAATTGGCGACGCTTTTGACTAAACGTGTTGACAGAACCTTCAGCTTGAACCTGATCTCGCCAAAACCAAAAACGACTATCGACACAACGCAAAAATAAGCGAAATGATGTCCAAGATATCACATCATCACCCGCATTGATAAACTGACGGAACCAGTGCATCGCCCAATCATTCTTTTGCCAACGGTGGTGGGATATCTCCGCTAATTTTTTGATCCAGGTATCGGGTTGTTCTGACACCAGCGAACTCAACCATTCGCCAGCTTCTGGTTCTAGTATAAATGCCAATAAGGTTATCGCACGAGACTTTTCAATGGGGGCTGGTGATTTAAGTCCTGATTCAATATTCGACCAAAGCCAATCACGATTATTTCCGGACTGAACCAGAATAGCAAGTTTTAACAGTTCTTGGTCAGTTTGACATTGCTCTAACTTGGTTCTCCAAGCCTGTTTTGTCGAATCTACGCAAGCAGCTTGAAATAAGGCATAATCAAGTAATTCAAATCCAGAATGCTTATCCTCAATCCGAATTTTCCTCTCTAGCTTTTGAATTTGCCAATATAATTTTATCCCTTGGTCGGGATTCGCTTGTTTTAGGAAAAATTCACAGAGGGCTTCGTAAAACGAACTAACTAAATGTAAATGTTGTACCTCTTCAAAATCCTCGGTAAATATCGCTTCTAGCCACTGTTTCGCTAAATCTGAACGTTCAATAACAACTCGTTCTAGAGCATGAGTAAAAAAGCGTTTAGCGAACCAAAAATTTCCATCATTTTCTTGTTCTCTGACTGTCTCTTGTGCAGCTTGCCGTCGTTTTTGGTAATTCTGGTCACGATTGGGCGACATCATCTCTGACCTACTCTCTTGCCAGTCTTTAATATTGCCTGTGCCAATTCCTCCCCACGCAAAACCGTTACTGAATATTGTTAATGACTTAGAAGAATTTTTAGATGAGTCTCTCCAATAAATACTCTCAATATCGTCCTTTTCAAAAAGACTCGCTTCGACCGAAATCGAAGGATAGCTTTGAGGTAAAGTCGGTTTCTCTTTAGCAAACCTAGACCAAATCTGGTGAATATGTTCTGCATACTCACTAACCTCATCCCTGTTCATACCTCGACATTGAACAGCATATCCTAAATAAATTGGATGGATACGATGGCGTAATTCTGAATATGGTAAGGAAGTAGCGTATTTACCCAACAACAAACTACCCCAATGGTTTTCTATATCGTTCTGCTCAGTTTTCCAAGTCCATCCTTGTTCGACAACTGGATGGATTGTTGTCCTATCCTCTCTGAAATAAAGCAGTCGCAGAATAGATAAACGCACAATACTATCCTCATGAGTTAACACGGGGACTATTTGCTGCTCAAGAATGTCTTGTGGTATATTTTCTGGGTGAATAGATAGAAACCATAAAATGCGTCGTAGACTTATGGTAGTCAAGTTGGAATTAAATTTATCGCGTACAATATCCCAATTTCTAATTGGAAGGAACATCGGTTCATACGCTACTAAGTCTTGGGCTTGTTCAGGTCGCCCCATTAGAAAGATAAGCTGATATTCTGCATTCTGAGTTTTCATAATTAACCTAAATAAGAACATTTCAGCAAGTTTTTCAGCTTCATTCCATGAGTCTGCTTTATCCTGTAGACGAGTCCAAGCACGATATATACTCTCCTGTTCTTCCGTGCCAAAAATAAGCGCATATTCTTTGAGTTTTATACTCAGTTGCCGTAATTCAAAGTCTTCACGTTCCTCGATTTGGCGAGTAATACGTCGCACTAAGTCGGCTATAGCAGTTGGGACATAAGCACAGAGCGCTGGTTCATAATCCTCAAGTTTGGCATCATCTGTGGTTGGATAAAGATTGGTTGCTATCTTTTGGATAGATATAGTTTTAGTTAATGGCGCAAGACGTTGTTCCAAATCACTGGGAACTGATAAATTTGGATTGATACAGTGTTCTTTGATTTGTGTAGCGATTTGTTCGGGGGTGATATCTTCTCTAGTCAGGCAAGTTTCACAGTCAGATTGAGTCCATTGAAACCCAGAAGTACAGGGATCTTGTTTGTATTCTTCAAGAAACGGATGAGGCGGAAATAAATCCTGTGGCAAAGTTTGCTGTAATTGATAAGCCTCTGGACTACCCTGAAAGGAAAGGAGTCGGTAAGCCGCTTGTTTAGCCACGATATGATTGACTTCGAGAAGCTGTTCAACTTCCCCCTTGACTTCTGCCCAAACTGATTCTGACGCAGTACGGAAAAGCCAAGCAAAGAGGTTATATTTATCGGGTTCTCCCATTATTGCTTCAGCGAGACATCCTGTAGCAATGACAGGTATAAAATTACCGCGTGGTAGGTGCGAGATGACAGCCAATGCAACTCGTCCCAGACGCAGTAATCCATCATCTTCGATAGCTGTCAATCTGTACTCACCCAGGGTAAATTGTTGTTCAGGTTGGAGTTGTTCTCCAATGCGATTACAAATTTCCTGCTTGATATCTTCAGCCCTTTGTCTTGAATTGCCCCGTTGCCATAAAAATCCGTAGATATGAACAAACCCCAACCAACGTTCAAATGCGGCGTGGAGTTCAGATATAACTTTTGGTGATTCACGCCAACGCAAAAAAGACCGCATTAGCAGTTCTTGACCCCATACATTTTCACTGGAATTAGACCACACCCTTTCGGCGAGGTCAATGTATACTTTTGGTTCAATCGGTAAATAGGCAATAAACTCTGTTTCTACGGTTAGTTCGGGGTTCTGACTATTGATCAATGTCTGTAAAAGTGCCAGCTTTGCCTCTCTTGGATAATCAGGCAAATGTAAGGCGTAAACCGTTGCCAACTCACAAATAGCCGCTTTGATATCCATCTCAGCTTTTGGCTCAAGCCATTTAGCAATAACATCTGTTAAGTCTTGCTCTTGATTTTCGCTCTCCTCTTCGAGTTCATCGATTAGCAGGAGAGCGAAGCCATATCTTATAAACTGTTCATTAACCTTATAGTTTCCTCTTTTATTTTCCAGAATTCCACCCGTTCGTAGTTCTTCTAGTATGGTTAGCTTATCGGGAGATAAAAAGGCGTTACCAATATCCTGTTCCGTGACATATTTGCTTCCATCTTGGTATTTACGCGCTAATTCCTGAATACAATATTGAAACGACTGATCATCTAATGGAATGTCTCGCTTTCTCTCCAATCGATCTCGCCAATCTTCATAAATAAGACGAGCAATGGTTACATCTCCAGTTTCTTCAATACGTTCGCGATATTTAACCACCAGATCAAAGTAGCGGGGCTTACGAATAAGAGGTAGGAGATTTTGAATATCCGAATACCGTAGATTATAATACTCTAGAGCTTCTTGTAATTCGCGATCGCTATAAGGATGCAAATTATACTTATCCGCTTGTATATGACGCATTGACTCAAAGTTTCGCTGCCAATAAGCCGAACGGCAGGTAATCAAAACAGCCACTTGATTACCCCAAGGCTGTCCCATAAGTTTCTCAAGGAGTGTCCGCCACCAGCTAAAATCTCGTCGCTCATTAATACCATCAAGGACTAAGATAAATATAGGAGCTTGATTGGTATATCTATGTGTCCACCGAGCTATCCGCTTGTTCCATTGCTCTTGCTGCCAAACAGGAAAGCGGCGATAAAAAAATCCCGACAATAAAGTCTCTGGTTCATTACTATCGACATTCGTTGATGATAAAAACAAAACCGGAGGGAATGGCGGATCAGTTTTGATTTTGTGACAGAGCCACGAGGCAGCACTCCAGGTTTTTCCATCACCTTCTTCACCTAATATGACAAAGGGGTGGGGTTGACTCTTCCATCCGTTGAGCCATTCATCTAATTTTGTCCAAGCTTCCTCTCGTTTGATTAGCTGAATCCCATCTTCTTCACAATTAATGGCTTGTCCAAAACAGGCGCGTGATTCTTCCTTAGATTTCAAACATTGACGGAACCAATGATTGAGTTCTACGCGCCAATTATCGTAGCCAATAAGGGGAGATAGGAACTCTTGTCTGAGTTGCTCAACTCTTTGATTAAATCCTTCAGATGCAGCAATCGCGTCTAGTGATTGCCGGATACTTGAATTAGCTGGCTGATTTCCTAAATGTTCAATAACCAGATCAATGTCTTGAGTGCATAGCACGTCTAATGAACTTGGTTCTCCATCATCCGTAGAAATCGAGAGATAGGTGATACCATATTGATTCGCAGTGTATCGTAGAGATTCTTCTAATTGCGAGGGAATATCACGACTCGCCACTAATACCCATAAATCCAAATCAGGAATCGCTTGGACAACTTGTACGATTTCTCCTAAAAGTTCTCTCTGATTTAACTCTGTATCTTTGCCGTAGCGTTTGCACTCCACTGCAATAATATTAGAATTGGGACGACTAGCACTCATATCTCGACCCAATTGTGTACCTGCTTGAGCAAGATGGAAATGCTGTCCAGTGAGTGCTTCTAAGAGTTTGGCAATGAGACCTTCAAACCCATTCTCCCCAGTAGGATTTAACCGTCTCAGCGCCTTTACAAGTGGCTTGTTCATATCACTATTTATTGGATATATTCCAATTGTGGCAAAATCTGAGTAGTAGTGTGAAACGCTGAATTCGATGTATGGTTTTTTGTAGGGGCGCAAGGCTTGCGCCCAGAAAACTGATACAGTCTATTGCACTATTTTACAGCAATTTTCATGTTTATGGAATACAAAATTGTATCCACTTGCTTTGTGGCTAAAGCCTTGTCTGTAGTCAACTAACTTGAAAACCCCTGTAAGCTGAATGTCACGGATTTAAGGCTGGTGGGCAATGCCCACCCTACGGTATATCAAGGGTTTAGGCGTTCCCAAAATGCACGCTTTTCAGTGCGATCGCGGTTGAAAATCAGGTGGGTTTTGTTGTCCCCTTGGAGGTTAATCGACTGTATGCCAAGTTGGGATGAGGGCGGGTTTTGTTGTGCAGTTTGATCAAGGGATCTCTACATTAATTTCTTCTCCCAGACGTGCCATGGCACGTCTCTACATGGTTTCCCTATCCCTTGCCGTATTATCCTAACGCCCTAGTGTTTCCCTCGCCTTTTCACGCAGGCTGGCAGCTTTTTCATGATCGGGTTCGAGTTGCAGGGCTTTATCCAGAGAAGGAATCGCTTCCGTGGTGCGCCCTAACGCCATCAGCGCCTCACCACGAATTGCCCAAGCGTCGGCGGAGTTACGCTCCAGCTCAATGGCTTTATCTAAGGCTTGAACTGCCTCAGCGGAACGTCCCACCCCTTGTAGTGCTATGCCATAGCGAATCCAACCTCGGGCAAAATTTGGATAGTATTCACTTACCCGTTCATAAAGTTGCAGCGCATTGATGATCTGGTTTTGTTGCCGTAGGGCATCGGCTTTGCTGACTAAGGCTTCGGCATAATTGGATTGGTAGGCGAGGGCGTCATTACAGGCGACTAAGGCAAGTTCTGGTTGTCCTAATTCATTGAGACTGTAGCAACGTCCCCAATAGGCAGGGGCTAAGTCGGATTGGAGTGCGAGGGCTTGATCATAAACCTCAATTGCTTCCTCATAGTCTCCAGCTTTTCTTAAGTCTTCTGCTTCAGAGAGCAAGGATTCGGCGGTAGGTTCAGGGGTTGGCGAGGGAGTGGGAGTTGGAGTTGGAGTTGGGGTTGGGCTTTCCACCGGGACATCCTCAACTTGAGACTTCTGGCTCAATTGAGAGGGGAGTAGAATCAGGGTAATGGCAACCGTGGAACTAACCGCGATCGCGATCGCGAAGATTGTCCAAGGCTGCATCAACCATTGCCTAAATCCGTAGGTTCTAGAGGCTGTTGACACCGTTGCGGTTGGTTCAAACTCCTGGGGTTGACTTAGGGATACGGTGACATCAGTCTGCCCCTGATTTGGCTGAGAGGTTTGGGTGCGTGCTGTTTCTTGTGTCTGGCTAGAGGATGATTCGCTATTGGAATCTTGGACTTCAATCAGAGTCGATTCCGTTGGCGTCGCCTCCCACGCCCGCGTCTCGGCTGAATCAGGGGGGAAATTTTGGCTCTCCCGATCCGTCGGTGCTTGTGGATCAACCAGGGGTGGCAATTCAGGCTCAGGTGCTAAAGGTTGGGGGGGTGGCGCCGCTGCCAATAATGTCGTGGGTAAACTCTGGAATGCCAACAGGGCTTCTTCTGCTGTCGAGTAGCGATCGCGAAAATCATAGCGCACCATCTTATCCAGAATTTCCCCAAATTCTGAGCTAATCTGCTTGGCATATTGCCGCCAGTTTAGTTCACCCGTATCCGAGTCTTCTCTAAGATGCTTCGGCTGAATCCCCGTTAATAATTGAACCCCAATAATACCCACTGCATAAACATCACTACTATAGCGAGGTTTCCCGGCTAATTGTTCATTGGGCATATACCCCTTTGTGCCGATAGAAATGGTCACATTTGTCAGTGCCGTTTCCGGAGAGAGCGACTCACATCTGACTTGTTTCACTGCGCCAAAATCAATCAGCACGATTCTGCCATCACGGGCGCGGCGAATCAAATTGGCTGGCTTTATGTCACGGTGAATCACATTCTGTTCATGGACAAATGCCAGTACCTGCAACATATCTTGCAGGAGGGATAGCACCTTTTCCTGTGACCACGGCACAGAGGTTTCTATCTCCTTACTTAGGGGTTGCCCTTGAATATATTCCTGAGCCAGATAAAATTCGTGATTTTCCTCAAAATGAGCCAAAAGCCGGGGAATCTGTTCATGATTACCCAGTCGATAGAGGACTTGAGCTTCTGTTTGGAAAAGGCGTCTCGCCGTTTGCAAGCTCTCCTCATCACTCACTTGAGGTTTTAATTTTTTCACTACACATTGGGGATGACCGGGCAAATGCATATCCCGCGCCAAGAAGGTTTGACCAAACCCTCCGACCCCTAGTTTTTCGATAACGTGATAGCGTCCGCCTAGAGGTTTATTGTCCCAAGCGTCTTGAGAACCCGACACCATCGTTTTTGTCAGCGCCCCTGTTGAATTTTTCTTCATCACTAGACAAGTCCAGAAATTATAGGTCAACCCCAAGATTCAAAGGGTTTTTGACTAATTTTCAGACAAGTCTAATTAGTAATCGCATGGAAAACAGCACCCCACTCACTTGTCTTATTATTCATCAGGTAATTGAACATGAGTTCATTTTTATTTTTTCCCAGATGGGAGCAAATTCACCGACGAGAGTTTGCCGCAGAATCAGCACCCCTTTTTTATCTGCAATAATAACCTTGACCGATAACTGTTGTCCGCTCAGTTTGAGGTTATTTTACTCCTGCTTACCCGACAGGTTTATCGAAACACTGTATTTTAGAGTCTGTTCACCTGACTCCGGGGAGTCCGATGTCCACCATGTTAATTATAGATGGGATACTCACTCTCTAACAAAACAGCGCTTGACATAAGTACAGCAAGGCGTAAATTTACAAACCCAGCAAACAAGCTGAACCTCTGATGACAAAAGACTTTTGAGTTTTAGGTTTATACCGCCATAGTCGGCTACATCAGGAACAGTAGTTTTGAGGTCAATGGAAACGGTACTCGTGCCAAATCAACCCCAGTTTATCACCGAACTCTGTTGAGCCGCTTTCCTCGCTTTGTTGCCTGTACCTACCTTACCTAAAATAGGCTTATCCTTCAATGATGCCAATCTCAGTCGTTTCTCTGTCTGGTCTGGGCGTCAACGCTAATGTTGGATTGAATTATATTACCAATTTACTGGCTAGTGGCGACGTGAGTAGTGATCAGGGAGTGATTTGGAGCAAGAGCGATCGCGCCAGCCAGATGATTGTAGACGACGACTAAAACTCTTATCCAGTCAGCTCTCTTGTGACTTTAGCTTTTAGTTCGGTGGGTTTCAACCCAAGACGGTTGGTGAGACTGGTGCAAGATGTGAGTTAAAAGGAGATTAGCGGTCTTATCAAATCAAGAATACCAATGAACCAAGAGCAATTCCCAGATCATACTTCAAATCACCCATCTGCGCCACTATCAACTAACGCTGGGGATAATTCCCAAAAGCCGTCTAACGATACTCATAACCCAACCTTGTCCCCAGCCAATCCATCTGAAAAACCAACCTATACGGAAAAGACGACTCGCCTGCAAGTCTGGAGTCAGTTGATTAAGTCAGTGACTCCTTATATCTGGGTGGCGGTTATCCTGATTGTGATTATCCCGCTTATCGGCAGCGGTTTTATTGCCAGTTCATTATCAACCGATTCTGGGAGTTCACACAAGCCTACCAGTGAGATTGTCACCATTGATCGGACTGTACCGGATCAGGATAAGATCGATCGCGCGATCGCAACGGCTATCACCCATGCCCATCATACAGCAGAACAGTTCGCCTCAAACCAACTTGATGAGTGGGTTGATCAACTCATGAGTCGCGTTGATGGCAATTTCCTGGATTGGTATTTTGATTATTTTAATCAAAAGAAACTGGAGTTTAGCGCTCCCTTCGTCTGGGTATCTTCAGCCGTCTCTCACTGGATGGATACCACTAAACAGGCTCCCAATCAAGCCGTCGCCGAAAAAATGACCGAGGAATTTCAAACTGAATTCACCAAACGAGTCCTCCGACCTAAAATTGCTCAACTCCAACTGGAACATATCACCAGAGATACAGTGAATTTGTATATCGCTGACTTAGAAAACAACATTTCTAACATTCAAACTCAGTACCAGATTCCTCAAGGAAAATGGGAGCGCTATTTAGATGATATTGCAATAACGATCCAAGATACTGAAGGCAATCTTTCTAACTTATCGTTAAAGGTATTAGTTGGGGGGAGTACGTACTTATTTGCCAAAGCCATGATTCCCGTTGTTACCAAAATTGGCAGTAAAGTTGCTGTATCCTTTGCTGGGAAAGCGTCCGCTAAAATGGCAGCCAAAACTGGAGGGGCTGTGGCTGGTAAATTTGGCGCTCAGTTTCTTGATCCGATTGTTGGGGTGGGAATTATTATCTGGGATGTTTGGGATTATCAGCATACAGTGAAAGTCGAGCGCCCTGTTTTACGGGAAGCGATTCGGGATTATTTACAAGAAGTCAAGGCGTCGTTGCTAGATAATCCAGACAATGGCATTATGGCAGCGATTTATCAGTTAGAGGGAGGAATTTTGAAATCTGTTTAATAGGGAACAGGGGGAGCTGGGGAAGCTGGGGAAGCTGGGAGAGAAAATGACAACCATAGTGACATGACACACTGAATTTACTAGATTAGATTCGGCTTGTAGTAAGGGAACCTTAGCCCTCTATTCTGTTATCAGCCTTGTTCTGGTATAACCAAATCGACAATTAAGGGACGATGATCTGAACCAATATCTCCGGCGGTGCGAATAGCTAAGACGTTGATTTTTGGACTAATCAGACAATGATCCAGAGGAATCTGTAACATTGGCGCACCTTGGGGCCAAGTGGGTAGAATACCAAAACCGACTCGCGCATTTTTCAATTCAGTCTGACGGATAAATTGGCGGTAATAGAGAGACCACATTGTTGTATTCAAATCACCGATTACGGCATGAATATTGTTAATTGAACTTATCACTTTTCCCAGTTCTAAAAGTTGTTGATTTCGCGACTTAAAATACTCCGCATTAATCGGCGGTAACGGATGAGTGGCAATAATAGAAACAGTTGACCCTTGCCACTGTACCTCGGCAAAAATAGAGGGAATATCATACTCGGTGAATAATTTAATATCCGTATTCATCAGGGGAATCGCACTGTAGACAGCAATGCCAAAGTTATCAAATCTCGGATAAACAGTCTGGTAAGGAAGGAGAGGCTTAAGCGCTTCCAGTTGCTGTGACCAAATTGGATTAACTTCTTGGACAACTAGAAGTTGAGGCTTTTCGGCTTTGACCAAGGAGATAAACTCAGCATAACGCTGGTTATCACTATAGACATTCGCCAGCAACACTCGCAACGGTTGTCCGGAAGACGTATGGATAGGCGAAAATTGGGGAATATACCAGGGAATAACCTCTACAGCATTAAGGGTTAAACAAAATAAACTTACTAACCACCAAGTTTTTCGTTTTGCCAATGAAAATAAGATAAAAACAATACAACTAATGACAAAGTATTGCACTTTGAAGTGCGAGATTAATTCAAAATATCGGTGGAATCCTCCCAGATAAGCGGCTAAGGATAATAGAAGACAAGGAATGAGTCCCGTAAGTCCTAACCCAAAGGCAATATTCTTGATTTCGATTTGTTGGAACGTTTGCTGAGAGAACGAGAAGCTTTTCATATCCAGTTGCTGTAGTGGTACAGTATCCTCGCCATAGCCAGGGAGTTGTTGTAATATATTTCTCATCGAATCTCCCTTATGCAAGAGGGAGTATCTTATAATTAATTGTGGGAGGCAGAAACTTCAACAGGAGCATTTCCAGGAAGAGACGGGAAGGCTACAGCACAAATCCAGAAATCTTCACATCAGCGAAACCACACTGTCATAAGCACGTCACAAAGAGTATCTACATTGATAAATGTAAGCGATAGGTCATCGTGATTCCAGATAGTCAACTGATTCACCAAACAACGCCAGACCCGGTTAATACCTTATCAGCAAATAATTATCACAGCGTCAATTGGGGTGTTAGCCATGGGTAGGTAGGAGAAGATTGATCATGATTCGGGTTTTCTCTACCTGGAAACGAATCAACCGACTCTGACAAACTGTAACTGACATCATCCAAATCAATCGTATTGCAAGAGTAAAATCATTATGGTATTCGACACGAAAACATCCAAATCTCATGATAGTAACGCTTCCCCGGTAAAAAAAGCCGTCACCTATCTATCCCTGATGTTGCTCGGCGCTGGTGTTACGTTTGGCGCCAACTCTTTCATCTCCGGTAATCCCCAAATTTCAGCCAAATCTCTAGTTCCCCAATCCTCTCAGGTTTTAGGAGGAATCATTTCTCCAGGTAACCTGTCCACCCCCCAAAATACCAACTTTATTACTAACGTTGTAGACACCGTGGGACCTGCGGTAGTGCGGATTAACGCCTCTAAAACTGTGACGTCTCAAGTTCCCGATGCATTTAATAACCCGTTTTTCCGCGAGTTCTTCGGGTCTCAATTTCCGGAACAACCGCAGCAGCGAGTAGAACGGGGAACGGGTTCGGGATTTATTATCAATACCGATGGGATGATTCTCACCAATGCTCACGTTGTTGATGGTGCGGATCAAGTGGATGTGATTCTCAAAGATGGTCGCACATTTGCTGGAAAAGTGCTAGGAAGTGACCCCGTAACCGATGTGGCGGTAATCAAAGTTGAAGCTGATAATCTCCCCATTGTCACCTTAGGGGATTCGGAACAACTCAAACCGGGGGAATGGGCGATCGCGATCGGTAATCCGTTAGGATTAGATAATACCGTCACCACAGGTATTATCAGTGCGACAGGACGTTCCAGTTCGGAAGTTGGAGTTCCCGATAAGCGTGTCCAATTTATCCAAACTGACGCCGCAATTAATCCCGGTAACTCAGGCGGACCGCTGCTGAATGCGTCAGGTGAAGTGATTGGGATGAATACAGCAATTATTCAAGGCGCTCAAGGGTTAGGATTTTCTATTCCGATTAATACAGCGCAACGGATTGCACAACAATTAATCGCCAACGGGAAAGTTGAACATCCATTCTTGGGAATTCAGATGGTCACGTTAACCCCAGAGTTGAAAGAAAACATCAACAAAAATCCGAATTCTGGTCTTACCGTTGATGAAAATAAAGGGGTACTAATTGCCAGAGTCATGCGGAATTCCCCTGCTGATAAAGCTGGATTGCGAGCCGGGGATGTGATTCAGAAAATTAATGGCGAGTCGATCAAAGATGCCGAAGATGTACAAAATGCGGTGGAAACGACGCCAATAGGTAGCGATTTAAACCTAGAATTACGCCGCGATCGCAAAGATATTGAGGTGACAGTACAACCTGGTGCTTTGCCAACTCAGATGCAGCAGTAAGGTTGATCAACAATCGTTGTAGAGACGTTCCATGCAACGTCTCTACGGTTCTCGGTGTCAACTCCCTTCAATTCCCTGTTTCAACATTTGTTTAGTTAGGGGAGAAGATGTCAGATCCAGAGTAGTGGGGTAGGTTTTCAAGATGGTTTCCACCGTCGCTTGCCATAAATCAGAGAGGATTTGACGCCAAGCCTGACGCTGTCGGGTATGGGAGTCCTGATTGCACCATTGTGCGATCGCCTGGGATAAATCTTCAACCTGATCCGGTACAGGTGTAATCCACTGCTGTAATTCTGCCAAGTCTTGAGTCGAAAACAAGTCACGCTGATTCGTTAAGAGTTCAATAAAAGCCGCAACTTTTTGTTTCTGAAATAACCGTTCTGTCTGTTGTACAACCTCTAGCGGTAAATCTTGCAACTGGGCAATTTGCGGCAACCTTAAGCCAAATTCTATCATGCGTGGTATCGCGGCTAACTTGGCTTTAATTTCACCTTCTTCTAAGGCTTCTTGATAAACTTTAGTCTGTTTGAGTTCACTTAAGCTGAACATTGCTTCAATCTCCTCGCGGCTTTTTTGGGGTAGTTTGTAAACAAGGATTGTCTCAATTAATTTGATTAGGTTGCGCTGGCTTGCTTCATCATCTATCTGTATTTGAGCTTGGGCGACTAATCGTCTTGCTCGTTCCGGTGCAGTGTCCTCATCCTCAATCACCAGCTTAACCATTTCAATCCCAAGGGAACCGGATGGGGTTTCTCCTAATTCATCAATATAAATGCGTGTGACGCGATTGAGGGCAAGGATTTCACCAAATTGAAACGCTTGTTCTCGTTCAATCCTACGAGTGGGATAGATCACGACAACCTGCCAAGGGTGAGGCGGTTGGTATTGCCTCAAGTAGAGAAAGAGTTCACCAAATAATCGATAGTATAACGCTTCATCGGGTTGAAACTGAACCTCTAGCAGATACAAGGGTTTTTCTGCGTCTTCTGTCGTGGGTAAGAACAAGCCGTCTAACCGGAAGGAGGGTTGTTTGATTTCACGGGAGGTGAATTCATAAATCGCGGCTTCCTCTGGGTCTGAATCGATGAGTTCAAATAAAATACCTGGGAATTCGAGAAACAGGTTATAGAAGATACTGTCGGTTTTCAAGCTGAATTGCTGGACATGGATGATCTGAACATTGACCACTATGCCAGGAGCGATCGCGAACAATTCCTATCACTGTAATCTTGACAAATTGACAGGTTTATCCAATTAAGCTACATTAACTAAACGGAACCCACCATTTGGTCAAACATAGTTCCTCGATATCGGGTTTCGGGTTGTTTGTGCGGCGACGTGAACTGTTTAGCTACATATAGGAAAAGGGCGGGTTTTGTTAAAAGGTTATCGGTGATATGTTTATTGAATCCCTAAACCCGCCCCTACAGTATTTCTAATCTAAACCCTGGCAATATTTCCTCCCCTGATAATACAACAGGCATCGCCACAACTTCCACATCTGTTCCCCCTCGATAAATCTCCACTTGCCGATCCTGATGATTAATTAACCAACCCAAACGCAAACCACTTGCCAAATATTCCTGCATCTTATCCTGAAGTGGCTTTAATCGGTCGGTGCTAGAGCGCAACTCAATCACGAAATCTGGGCAAAGCGGCGGAAACTTTTCTCGTTCCGATTGACTCAAACGTTGCCATCGTCCTAATTCCACCCAAGCGACATCTGGAGAACGATCGCCTCCACCAGGTAAACTAAAGACCGTTTGGGAACTAAAGACTACACCAAGCTGAGTCTGCTCATTCCAGACGACGACTCTAGAGAGTGAAGTACCCCAACTTGCTTCGCTGAAGTTGGGGCTTCCAACTCAAGTAGGCAAGGACGGTTTTATTCGTCTTCGGAGTTTCCCGTCTCATCCGCCGATGCCTCCAAAAGTTACCTCTCATTGGTCTTACTCAGCGTCC
>NZ_JAVJZI010000229.1:0-5316 GCF_040223135.1 Coleofasciculus sp. G3-WIS-01 | reverse complement strand
AGTCATCAAATCCGAACTAGGGAAGTATTCGGAAGTCTGTACCAAGTTTAGACTCAGTGCGGATATTCAACTCTTGCGTTGCTAGATTTGTCTCTAGCAATCCCTAACAGAGCAGCGATAGCTAGGTTAGGGTTGTTGAATTGAGTTTCTCCTGGACGTTTATCTGCCTTTATGATGTGACAGGGAAGCCTATCAGTCCCAAGACAACGCTTACATTGGAAGCTAATTCTTCCAAACCCCGATCTCTCAGAGGTCAGGGTCATTGACCTGTACTGTAGGGACTTCTATCGTTGAGCATTTTTGATTATGGTTGTCTCTTCTTGCTCTACCCGGAGAGTCCCACTGACTTTACCGCTATTTTAGCGCGATTTAAGTATTATTGCTTATCGAGAGGGCTTGAATCTACCCATTTCCCCAATCCTCAAAGCTAAACTGGTAGCATCTCAATCCCTAACCTGAGATGCAAACGATCGCGATTACCATTACTGATGACCATTGGGTGAAGTTGCAACAAATGGCAACTCACCTGGACATTTCCCCTGAAACCTTGATTGTGATAGGTATTGAGCAGGTTCTCACTCATACGCCGTCTTCAACATCAGCGTCACAACCACAGTCACAACAGAGTCTCCCTGAACACCCTCAGAACTTCCCGCAAACCCTTACTGAACTCAATCAGGCGTTTGCACGACTAAACTCGGAAATGGACAAACGTAAGCAAGCCGAAGCCGAAATTCTTAATGCTTTAGCCAAAGAAAAACAACGGGGAGACTTCAAATCTCAGGTTCTATCTATCACCTCTCATGAATTCCGCACACCCCTGACAACGATTCTGTCTACGGCTGAATTGTTGGAACATTACCAATGGACAAAAGCTGAACAAGTGGAACAGTTGCATCTGATTCAGGAAACGGTGCAACAGATGCTGCAACTTTTGGAAAATATGCAGTTCGTCGGTATGGCTGATGTACAACAACTACCCTTTACTCCCACCCCCGTGGAACTCCATGACTTTTGTCAACGGTTAGTGACTCAGATTCAGCAGGGTTTAACTATCAAACACTTAACCGACGATGAGAATCAAACCTATACCCTCGCCTTCGTGAGTCAGGTGACTTGTTTACCCGCGATGATGGATGAAAAACTACTGCGACAAATGCTGTCTAACTTACTATCCAATGGGATTAAATACTCTCCTGTGGGCGGTACGATTCGATTGAACCTGGCGCGTGAGGGAGAGAATGCTTGCTTTGAGATTCAGGATCACGGAATTGGTATCTCGTTAGAGGATATACCCCACCTGTTTGATTTTTTCTATCGGGGGAAAAATGTAGGCGCGATCGCGGGGACAGGATTGGGGTTAGCTATTGTCAAACAATGTGTTGATCTTCATCAGGGTCAAATTACCGTAACCAGTGAAGTTGGCGTCGGTACGACTTTTACGGTTCGGTTACCGTTGATAGGCGATCGCGGGAGCAAAATCAGGATTCAGGGAACCGCGAACCGGGAATAGGCAATAGGGAACAGGAGAATCGAGGAGTGGGGGATTTTCAACTAAAACGGCAGCAAATATCCACCTATTGAGTCTTCAACAATCATCAATCCAAACTAAATATTTTTCTCTTGTTAGAGAAAAATATATCGGCAAAACTTAGTGAATTTGTAGGGGTTTTAACTATTTAATTTTAGAATACTATACATAAGCACAATAGAAATCTAAGTCATAATTTTTCCTGACTTCCATAAGCCCAACATTTTATTAGGATTGGGTTCTAGCCCAAAATTGCTAACTTGTTCAACAGGAAAGCGATAATACTCGCCTCGTTTTCCGACTTGCTCCCATTGGGCGAGATATCCAGCGAGCTATAGTCATGACGACGATTTTAGTAATTGAAGATGAGAAAGCCATTCGCCGGAATCTACTCAGACTCCTGAACGCTGAGGGGTTCGAGACGCTTGGTGCAGATAACGGTAACACAGGTGTGGAATTGGCTCAAACCAAACAGCCCGATTTGATTATTTGCGATATCCTCATGCCGGGGCTGGATGGTTATGGTGTACTCCAGATCCTGCAACAGTATCCACCAACGGCTGCGATTCCCTTTATCTTCCTAACCGCAAAAACAGAACGGGCGGATATTCGTCAGGGTATGACTTTGGGAGCTGATGATTACGTCACTAAGCCCTTTACTCGCGCCCAAATCCTCGGTGCAGTCGCGGCGCGGCTGCAAAAGGTGAAATTACGCCAACAGCAGTCTGTGATCAATCCCAATCTGCCCAATCGTCAGTTATTACAGAAACGTTTTGATCAGCTAGAGACTCAGGGGAATCAGGGTAAATTTCAGATTTTCCTGTTGTCTTTGGAGATCGAACAACTTAACCAACTGAACAATACCTTAGGACTTGCCATCGGCGATCAATTGCTTCAAGCCGTTGTCGAACGCCTACGCCGTCTGTTAGGAGTGCAGGATGCTATTGCCCAAATCGATAGTGACCATTTTATTATTCTCTTGAGTCGAAGTTATCTTAAACCAGAGAGTATTCAAATTGTCGAAGCCCTATTAAAAGCATTTGATTTACCGTTTCAGGTAAACTCTCATAAAATCTTCCTGTCTGCCTACATCGGTATTGCGATCTTAGGGCGTGATGGTCGAGAACTCGACACCCTGATTAGACATGCCAGTGTGGCAAGAGAGGAAGCCAAACAATCGGGAAATCGCCGCTACCAATTTTACATTGCCTCAATTGGAGCAAAATCTCAAGAAGCCTTTGAGCTAGAAATCCAAATGCGTCAAGCCTTAGAACGGCAAGAGTTTCAGCTTTATTATCAACCGAAAGTGAATTTGCTCACGGGACAGATTGAAGGGGCGGAAGCCTTGGTGCGCTGGAATCATCCTCAACGCGGGATTATTCCGCCTGTTGAGTTTATTCCCTTAGCCGAAAAAACCGGGCTAATTGTGCCATTGGGCGAATGGATACTCAGACAAGCTTGTCAGCAAGCGCGAATCTGGCAAGATCAGGAAATATATCCCTTACGGATTGCCGTGAATTTATCGCCCCGTCAGTTTAATCAGTCCAATTTAGCCGACTTCGTTGTGGATGTCCTCCATGAAACTAGATTGAATCCTCATTATTTAGAGTTAGAACTCACCGAAAGTACATTAGTGCAAAATCCAGAAGCCGCGATCGCGACATTGCAGAGATTCAAATCCTTGGGTATTCGGATCTCCATTGATGATTTTGGTACAGGCTATTCTGCCTTAAGCCAATTGAAGAAATTCCCCTTTGATGTGTTAAAAATTGACCGTTCTTTTGTCTGTCAACTGACTGAAGATAGCCGCGATGAAGCGATTACAACGGCAATTTTACAAATGGCTCGCAGTCTCAAGTTAAAGGTTGTGGCGGAAGGGGTGGAGACGCTAAGCCAATTAAATTTTCTCAAAGGACATCAGTGTGATGAAATCCAGGGGTATTGGTTTAGTCCGCCCTTATCTGCTGAGGCGTTTGCTGAGTTATTAAGTACAGGGAAAAAGTTTCCCCTGTTATCAAGTTGAGTCTATTGACAAAATCAAAGATCACTGTTCTGATTACAGTCCTCTTCTTACCACAGGCGTTTAAACATCGCTTCGGCTTCTAGATTTTTCAGTAAGAGTATAAAAAAAATTACATTGCCAACTGAATGATTTGACGGCTTTAGTCTATCAAGGGTTTGATAAGCACAGCGAAGAATCTACTCAGCTTTAAATGTCCATTCCTGATTGCCAATGCGGATAATATTCCCCGGAGTTAGGGTGCAAGGTTGATGGGGGGTAAGCTGTTGTCCATTGATAAATGTACCATTAGAACTACCCACATCCGTTAACTGGTACTGGACTTGACCTTGAGCATCTTTGGATTGAGTAATCTGAGCATGATAGCGGGAACTTAACCCATCATCGAGAACCAGCGTATTACTCGGTTCTCGTCCAATCGTGCAGGTGCTAGCTGATAAATTGAATGTCGCACCCGATGGGTGGTGGATTAGACGCGCCTGTACTCCACTAGAGGGTTGGGAAATTATCGTGGGCGCTAATACGGGTTTATCTCTTACAGGTAGATTGGCTGTGGCTTCTCCAGTGCTGGGTAAGGAATTCGGTTGAGGGGAAGTGCCAAAAGCAGGAGGATTGGCGTTGGGGGTATGGGGTGTAATGATATTAACGTGCTGTATGGGAGGTGGGGGGATAACGGGGCGACTGGCTTGTGCGATTTGCATTTGTAAGGCGGCTTCGTGTTCGGCTTCCTGTGTGGCGCTCATTCCCTCCACTTGACGAATGATTCCCTTCGTCTGCGGAAAGTTGATATCACTGACTCGCACGTCTTCTAGGGCAAAGCCTAGGGAATAGGATACCTCGGCATGGTCAAGTAGGTATTGTCGGATATGTACTCGTCCCTGGTTAACTAATTGTTCCATCCGCAATTGACCTACAGCTACCCCTAAACTATCTTTTACCGCACTCGTCAGCGCTGCAATTGGATCTGAGAGTTCTAGGGCTACCCGTCTCGCATCTACCACCTGGTACATGACATTTAGGGAAATATTAATCAAATATTGATCGCGGGATAAGAAATCTCCTTGGGAGACGATTTCTAGGTGGCGAATCTTGCTATCAACCAGAACCAGTTCACATTGTTCGAGAAGGGGTAAGGCGAAGCTGAAATGACGCCCCGGTTTCAATTTGCGGACAAGTTTCCCATTTTTGACCAACAAACCTGTATAACCTGCGCCGATAAAGTCCATACTCCACCCAACCCAGCGTTCTGGGTTTAGCGTTTGGATGAGGGGGGTAGTGGTGCTAGACATGAGCGGTTAGTGAGATGAGAGGAATGGCAGGTTATATATTTTTAGACTAACAAAGCTTTGCCGGATTCCAGCATGGTAACTAGGACGAGATAGGTAACCGTTGGGTTTCGGGTTCATTGCTAAATCCTGGTTCTATCAAAACGTGGGGGATTGGGGGAGCTATAGAACTCCATCCTCAACGAAACGGAGTGAAGTAGGGTGGGGGTACATTGGACTCCCCCAAGGTAAATTCAATCTGGTCAACCCCGATTGAATTTACAGAGGTATTGCTTTCTTCTACAAACTAGAATATAATTTGTAGAAAGGAGGTAAGACCTGTGTTGACATTAACTTATGAGTACAAGATTGAGCCAACAATTGAACAAGTAGCGGCAATTGAGCGTTATTTAGAAGTTTGCCGTAAGGTTTGGAATTACGCCTTGCGTGAACGAAAGGATTGGCTTAATTCTCGAAAGTCTGATGTTAACGCCTGTTCC
>NZ_JAVJZI010000228.1:0-19762 GCF_040223135.1 Coleofasciculus sp. G3-WIS-01 | reverse complement strand
GCGCGTCTCTACATAATGGCGCGTCTCTACATAATGGCGCGTCTCTACATAATGGCGCGTCTCTACATAATGGCGCGTCTCTACATAATGGCGCGTCTCTACATAAATGATGTGTCCTAACAGCTATGGCGGTTGCTATATGCCAATAACTCGGCAGTTTGCGAGGGTGTCACTAAGGTATTGGCGCAAAGAATACCCGAACCCGCCACCGCAGGCACCCCAATTCCTGGCATTGTACTATCCCCCACCCGATACAATCCGGGAATCGGCGTGTGACAACTGGGAAACATGGCTTTACCTGCTGCGATCGCGGGACCATAAGTGCCTTGATAGCGACGTAAATAATAGGAATGAGTTAACGGCGTACCAATCAGTTCTAAGGTAATCCGTTCTCGAATATCCGGAATCACCCGTTCTAACGCCCGGAATAAGGATTGCGATCGCGCCTTTTTCTTCTCCTTATATTTATGATCACGCTGCCAACCCTGGTAGGGTTCTAAGGTATAGGCATGAATCACATGATGACCCATAGGGGCAAGATTAGCATCCCATACCGAGGGAATAGAAATCATGCAGGTATTACCCGGTTCAGTAATATCCCGATTAGCATCGTGAACCACGACATGATGTCCCGTCAACCCCTCTAACCCCTCCGCCCGAATCCCTAAATGTAGGTGCATGAAACTCTCTACGGCTGGGGTTTCTAGGGACTGTTTCCGGTACGCTTTTGGTAAATCTTCTGGGCGCAATAACTGACTGTAGGTATCCCAAATTGTGGCATTAGAGATCACCACCGGGGCGTTCAACACCTCTCCCCGTTGCAACCGCACCCCAACGGCTTTCCCCCCTTGGACTAAAATTTGGTCAACATGGGCATTTAGGCGCAACTCACCCCCCCAGCGTTCTAACCCCCGCACCAACGCCTCTACAATCGCCCGACTTCCACCCAGGGGATATTCCACACCCGCACGGGAACGTTCCCCTAACATAAAGGCTACCTCAGGCGCGATCGTTCCCTGTGCCTTTAATCCCGATAACAGAAAGCATTCCACATCAATCAGCCGCCGCACCCAGGGATCACCCACGGTTTCATCCATGATTTTGCCCACAGAATTCTGGACAAGTCCCAGGTGAGGCAGTAATTTTAAGAGCGAGGGTAAATAACGTCCCACTAAAACTGGAATCACTTGCCAATCTGATCGTAATGCGATCGTGGGAATCTCTCGCAACCCCTCATAGAGAGAAAGCAGGCGTTTTTCAAATTGTGCTAATTCTTTCGCCCCTTGAGGTGTAATCTCCGCCACGGCTGCTCGATACCGTTGGGCGTCACTGTACACAGGTAACGTCGCTTCGGGAAAATGGTAATGTCCTAGGGGGTCATAGGGAACCGTTTCTAACGACTCGCCCAGGACATCCAAAACTTGCCGTAGGGGGTTAAGACTGGGGCGTTGGTGACTCAAGCCACAATAAAACGAAGGACCCGAATCAAACTCAAACCCCTGTCTGTGGAAACTATGCGCCGCACCGCCGGGAATCCCATGGCTTTCACAAACTAGCACCCGCTTGCCATAACGGGCGAGTAAAGCACCCGCCGTCAATCCGCCAATCCCGCTACCGATAACAATTACATCTAGATTCATCAGTTTAGGAGATCGCTTTACTTCACTTCTTGCACCATTCGATTAGGACTTTCCTTTCCTGTTGTAGAGACGCGCCATGGCGCGTCTCTACCAGCGCCATGGCGCGTCTCTACCATAAGATGCGTCCTAACCGCTATGGCGATTGCTATATTAACCAAATATCGCTAAACCGCCTACAGCTAACACACCAGCGAAAGCCGCAACCCCGACGGAAGTAAGCGCCGTACCAAATAACCACCAAGCCGCCGTTGCTGCAGCTTTTCGGGTTTCTTGCACTTGTTGGTTAGCCTTGTGTTTGAGTTGTTTAACCCGTTTTTGAGCTTCCTCTTGGAGGCGTTCAGCGCGGCTGAGTACGCGATCGCGCACCCCTTCAATTTGCTCGATCAGCCGATTAGCATCAGCTTGGGAGAGGTCCTCGCGGGAACTCAACAGAGCCACCAGAGTGTCTCGGTCAAACTGACTTAATCGTGAGCGCAGCGCATCAAACCCGGCTTCTGGATCATCAAACAATTTACGCATGTCTCGCTTAATCCCCTCATAGTTGAGTTCGGGAAGATCCAGGGAGTTGAGGTAATTCCGAATGCGACCAAAAATGCTGTCAATTGTCGATTGCAGTTTGTGCTGAACCGCTTGTGCTTGTTCGACTAACTGATTGCGGACCGAATCAATATTATCCGCAATCCGGTTCACATCCTCGGCGGAAATATCCTCTCGTTGCGACAGCAGCGCCACAAGGGTTGAACGATCGAAATGGGAGAGCCTATCGCTCACACTCTTCCAGCCTTCTGATGGATCGTTAAACAACTGTTTTAGCTCGCGCTTGATGGCTTCAGGATTAAGTTCTTCCTTATCCGTATTCCGCAGATACTCTTCAAAATTGGATTGTACATCCTGTACCTTATCTTTCCCACGACTTGCCAAGCGTCGCGGTGCTTTCACCAGGCTTTGAATCCCATCTTGTACTTGGTCAATAATCCGATTAACGTCCTCCTCACTTAAATCTTCCCGTTGACTGAGGAGTTTGACCAAGGTTTCTCGATCAACCTGAGAGAGACGTTCGCGCATAGATAAAGCGCCCTGTTTCGGGTCATCCAGGATTTTCCCTAAATCCTGCTTAATCCCTTCCGGGTCAAGTTCCTCCAGATTCGTGTTCCGCAGATACTCAGCAATCTTATTTTTGATTTGCTCGTACTGCTCCTTCGCACTACCCGCTAATTCTCGCGGTGCATTTAGGATAGTATTCCGTACATTGAGGAACTGGTCAATGACCTGATTAATCTCCTCCTGGCTGAGATCTTCGCGCTGATTGAGCAATTGCACCAGGGTATCCCGGTCAAATTCAGATAACCGTTGTCGGAGTGCGGATAGTCCCGCCTGTGGATCATCCAACAGAGTTTGCAACTCTTGCTCAATCGCGTCAGGATTCAGTTCTTCCTTGTTGGTATTGCGTAGATACTCTTCTACCTTACCGCGCAGCTCATCGGCTTTAGATTTCCCTTGGTCTTGCAGTTCCTGAGCTTGTGACAAGACGCGATCGCGCGTGCTCTCAAGTTGACCAACCCGTTGCTCGACTTCCTCTTGACTAAAGTCGTCCCGTTGAGAGAGCAGTTGCACTAAAGTATCGCGGTCAAACTGAGATAACCGTTGCCGTACTGCGTCAATACCCGCCTGTGGGTCATCCAGAAGTGCTTGGAAATCCCGCTCAATCCCGTCAGGATTCAGTTCTTCTTTGTTGGTATTGCGTAGATAATTTTCCACCCGAGTGCGGATGTCTTGAGACTGTTCTTCAGACTCAGCACCTTGAACGGTTTCCAGAACCTCCTGGCGGATACCTTCCAACTGATCGGCAATATCCGCTATTTTCTCAGATGTGAAATTATCCCGTGATTCCAGCAGGTTCACAAAATCGTCTCGATTCAGTTGCTCTAATTGCTGCCGAACTGCCTTGGGAGCTGCTTCTGGGTCATAGATAACCTCTTTAAATTCCTGCTTAATCGTCTCTCGGTTCAAGTGCCAAGGTTTGGAATTGAGCAGGTAGTTTTCTACATCTGCCTTAATCGTATTAAAGGGTTGTCCCGGTAAGCGCTCGGCTACCTGAGAGGAAAGATTTTTAGCTTGCTCTGTCGCTTTCTCTTTGAACTGTTGTAACTGACCCGAAATTTTTTCCACATCTATGTCAGACAAATCCGTCCGCGACAGGACTCTACTCATTAGAGCGCTGACACCCAGTTGCAAAGCTTGCTCAGAGAAGCCACCATTGCCATTACCGCCATTGGATTTACCCGCTCCCACTCCCACGAGTTGTCCGAGCTTATCGCCAAGCTGACCTGAGGTTAGCTCTTCTGGACTGGCTTCCTGAAGGAAGTTGAGCAGTTTTGCCTGTGGATCAGTTTGTTGTTGTTTACCCAATACTTGCTGCCAAGCGGCTTCTAGTTGGTCTGCAATCCCATTAATGTCTTGTTTGGATAAGTCTGTACGACTGCTGACTAAATCGACAAACGTCTGACGGTTCACGTTTTCCAGAATATCACTCTCAGCGATAGATCTTAACTCCGAACCGCTGAGCAAATTTTCCAAATCATTGCGAATTTGTTTGAGATTGAGCTTGGGTATTGCCAGATCTGCCACATAGTCTTGTACTGTATCCTGGACGCGGGTAGGGTCAACCGCCGAACTCAATTCGCGGCGAACAGCAGCTACAGATTCCTCAACTGTATTGACAATCTGAGCATTTGCTGCCCTTCCACCCAAAGCTGTAGTAGCTATAGTCATGACTCCTTGCCAGCCTGAACCCGCTGTATTGGCAACGGAACCCACAACAGAACCCATTGCCGTAGAACTAACCCACAGTAGCAGCAAGAAGTATGCAGACCAGATCACAACGCCTGTAATGGCTCCCAGAGTCAGGCTGTTAATTAGGGTCAGTTTCACCGCCAGAAAACAGGCGATGAATAAGGCAATGTTAACGGTGACTAAAGCCCATACTCCTACCTTAGATTCAACTTTGCTAATTTTGCTGCCCCAAGTTTCAGGCTCATCTGCATCTAAGGGATTCTCCCCGGCGGAAATGCCTGCGGCAAGGGTAAAATTGGTTAACAAAAATTGGAAGGCAAACGCCATGAGGACTCCAGCAATCAAGGCGATAAAAAACTGCGGTCCGGAAAAGACCAAAGCCGCAGGTTCTGGAGCATGAGTGACTGGAGACAGGGTTGGAGCTGCTGGAACTTTAGCCAGCCACGGAGGCGTGTGGTACAACCCCACCATCATTCCCACGCTTTGAAACATCGTTTTTTCCTCTTGAAAGTTTTAGAAGGCGCTCTTATTGGCGTTATCTGCCAATGCGCCTATCTCTATGGTTATCCCTGGCGTACTTAAGTAACTCCTTCTGAAGTCTGAAAGTTAGGGTTTATGCCTTTTTTTGACTTTTACGATAAGTTTAAGTAAAATTACGTCAATCCTGACCAGGTTTGAACGGTGCGCCCCCTAATGTTTTGCCCAAACCACGGTGTATTCCGAGAGAGGGATTGCAGGGTATCTTGTGCAATTATCCAACTCTGCTGCGGGTCAAATAACACCAGTTCGGCGGGTTGCTCATTGGCAATCTTGGCGGGGGATTGACCTAGACAAAACGCTGGATTTGTGCTGATAGTTTGCCACAGTTGCAAAGCTGAACATACGCCAGTTTCCACTAAATTTTGCCAAAGCAAGGGTAACGCTAACTCTAAACCAATGACTCCAGGTGGCGCTTCGGCAAAGGCAACGGTTTTCTCTTCGTAGGTGTAAGGTGTATGGTCAATGGCAATAGCATCAATCACGCCATCCCGAATTCCTTCGATTAGGGCGATTCGGTCATCGGGATTACCTAATGGGGGTTCGATGCGTAAATTGGGATTATAACTGCTTAAATCTTGAGTATCCAGCAGCAAATGCATCCAAGAGGTACTCGCGGTTACCGGAACCCCTCGTGCTTTCGCCTCTTGAATCAGTTCCACGCCGCGACGGGTTGATATACGCATCAAATGTACCGGAGTCGCGATCGCACCTACTACTTCTAAGATGGCAGATAATGCGGCTGATTCTGACATCGAGGGATTTCCGGGGATACCAAAGCGAATGGAGTTCGCCCCTTCCCGCATCACACCATTTCCCTTTAACTTCAGATCACACGCCCATAACGCCACAGGTATTTGCAACGGGTGCAAGTATTCTAACACTCGCCGCAGTAGAGCCAGATTAGATAAAGGACGCCCATCGGCAAAACCCACGACGCCTGCGGCGGCTAACTCAGCCAGTTCCGTCATCTGTTGTCCTTCCACACCTTGGGTTATTGCACCCCAGTAATACAGGTGAGGGGAAGATTGGCTAGGATGGGAGCTCTCCTGCAGGCGCACACGGGCAAGTCCAGAAGGATTATCGGAAGGCGGTACTGTATCCGGCAAAATGGCTAGTCGGGTAAAGCCTCCAGCAGCAGCCGCCGCCAGAAGTGATGACCAAGTTTCTCGTTCTTCATATCCGGGTTCCCCCGAATGACTGTAAAGATCGACTAAGCCAGTCCCTAAAATTAGACCTTGGCAATCCCGCACCACAGTATCGCTTGACCATTCCGCAATTTTTGGTGCAACAGCTTTGATTATGCCATCTGTAATCAGCACATCAGCGAGTTGGTCGGTTCCGGAAACCGGATCTAATAGTCGGACTTGTTGCAGTAGTTCACTAGTCATGGGAAACACACAATGGGGGATTTAAGGACGGAGGGTTCAGTCATTCATCGTTCGGTTGCCAGACAGCCAAATACTTGACAAATCAGAAATCCTCGGATTTGATGATTGTTGGTTGTTGAACAAAGTCAAAAATATTAGCTGTGCGGAGAATATTTGTCAAGGCAAGTGTTCAAGGCAAACGTAATGATCGAGTAACAAAAACTCAGGCTCAAGAATGGCTTGCCTGGTTTCCATACCGAAAAGTATTGCAGCAGAAGACCGATAAATGGGTGAACCTTCCGGAAAACTACTGCTATCAACACTTCTGGAGTAGAGAATTTCGTCTAACGGCTGTAGACTTTAGTAAAAGTTCACAAAATCTTTGGTGTTATCCTACCCCGGTCTTTCTATTTGAATCTCTTATATCTCAAATTTAGGGAACATCATTCATCATTTGTCCTTTGTTTGCTCTCCTGCTCGCTATCGTTCCACGCCTTACGTTTCTACAACCTATGCCCTCTGCTTTCTGCCTTCTTGGAACACGGGTATGAGATATTCTGACAAGGTAAAAGCATCCACACCCAACTCAGTGCGTTCCTGTGCGGCTAAAATTCCAGCTTGGGCATGGCACCAAGCCGCCGCTGCGACGGTGGCGTCTAGGGGAAACTTAGCTGTAGCAGGCTGTGCGACTAAACCACCGATGAGTCCCGTGAGAACATCCCCACTCCCACCACGGGCTAGGGCGGGTGTACTTTCTGGCACCAGCCAAACCGATCCTTGGGAATTCGCGATCGCACTTCTGGCTCCTTTTAATAAAATCACGGCTCGACTCAACACAGACGCCTTTTGCACCGCACTCACGCGATCGGGAAGCAACTCAGCCGAATCGGGAAATAACCGCTTAAACTCACCAACATGAGGCGTTAACACCGTCGCCCCCTGACGCCGAATTAACGTGGGAATTGTTTTCAGTTCCGCCAAACTATTTAAGCCATCGGCGTCTAAGATCAGAGGACATTCTACCCCCATTAATCCTTGGACCAAAGACTTAGCATCCAGAGTCAAACCCGGACCACAGGCGATCGCACTAAATTTACTTAAGTTTACAGAATCAGGAAGTTGTGCGATCGCGCCACTCGCTGTTTCCGGACAACCAATCACCAGCGCTTCCGGGACATGACTGACTAATAAAGGTTTCAGCGATTCCGGGACAGCCACAGACAGCATCCCTACCCCAGACGCCCGCGCCCCCAGTGCGGTTAAAATCGCGCCGCCAGAATATTGGGTTGAGCCACAAACCAATAGCAGATGCCCTTCTTTATACTTATAAGTAGCGGCTGGACGTTGTAGAGGTAGACAATCCCGCACCATGGAGGGAGTCACCCGCATTAATCCCGGTGATTGACCCAAAACTGCCCAAATATCCGCCAAGGGAATACCAAAATCAATTAACTCCGCCTCACCCAGACAATCCAATCCTTGATCTTGTAAAAAAGCCTGCTTCCATAACCCCAAGCAGAACGTGCGAGTTGCCCGAATCGCTGTACCCAAGACTTCCCCTGTATCCGTGTGCATCCCAGAGGGTAAATCGATACTAAGGATAGGTAGGGATAGTTGATTCAATTGCTTAACCGTATCCGCCAGATTTCCTTCGAGCGATCGCGTTTGCCCAAAGCCAAACAATCCATCAATAATTAAATCACAATCCAGCAACGGCTGAATCTGCTCATAAAAAGGAATCCCCAAACTCTGAGCATATCGAGCATGTTGGCAGGTTAATTCCTTAAGCTGATTAATCGGACGATAAATCAGCACCTCATAGCCCTGACAATGTAACTCCCGCGCCACCACCAAAGCATCACCACCATTATGTCCCGGACCCACTAACACACCCACACGCCGCGTTTGCGGATAGGGATAAAGGGTTTGAATCCGCCTCGTAATCAACCCCGCCACCTTTTCCATCAACGCCGCGACAGGCATTCCTGCCTCAAAGATACGCCCTTCAATCTCGCGCATCTGCTCAGCGGTAACTACGATTTGTTCAATTTGTTCGCGTCGCTTTGTCGGTTGCACAGCAGTTATTCCCCATTTCGCCATCTTTGATTATTGTGCCGTTAAATGCTGATTTGCATCAGCCCACTGAAAGATTAGCAACTTACCAACCGAAGTAATCCCCTTTTTGCCCTGGAGCCTTCTGCCTTTTGCGATAAACCCGGATTGGGTGTGAAAAGCAATTGTTTAGACTATCAATAGATTAGCCACAAAATAACAAGATGAAAACAACCAATAAATCGTCTCCAGCTTACGAACTCGACTTTTATGGATGGACACAGGAACAAGCGAGATTGCTCCAGGAACAAAAGTGGACTCATTTAGATATTCCCAACTTGGTTGAGGAGATAGAAGCATTGGGTAGGCAGGAACGGCAAGAGCTGGAAAATCCCTTGGGAATTTTATTAGGACATTTGCTCAAGTGGGAGTTTCAACCTGATAAGCGCTCAAGGAGTTGGTTTGCCACTATCCGGGAACAACGCCGTCGCATCGAACGGCTGCTGAAAAAAAGTCCCAGTCTGCAACCTTACCTACCTGAAGCCCTAGAGAATGGATACCAAGATGCCTTAGATTTAGCGGTTCGCGAAACCTCTTTGAGTTACAAAACCTTTCCCCCAGAATGTCCTTATTCTCTGGAGCAGATTCTCAATAACAACGTTTTTCCTGGAGATACTTTTGAGCCAGAGGAATACAGTTAAGCCGAATGTTGGAAGTTCGTAGTTCGTAGTAGGGGCTAAAGCCCCTAATTGTATGGGTTTGTTTTGCCTAATGCTAATCCATCAAAGTAGCTGTACCACGCCATACAGATAGTGGTTAAACCGTAAATTTGTGTAAGTCCTGATTTGATTTATGACACCGTGAATGGTATTAATTATCGCTTGATCCCCGTTTCCCTCCCTCCCTGGAAACTATCTGATACAATAGCGCTTACGTGTAAAAAGACCCTCGATCGCGAAACGCATGAGTCAGTTAAACAACGCCTTTACCCTTTTCTTGAGTTTGCTGGTCGAAGCCATCCCATTTTTACTCATTGGCGTCTTATTTTCCGGCTTGCTGCTGTTGTTCGTCGATGAGGGACGGCTGATTGCTTCCTTACCGAAGAACCCCTTCCTTGGGGCGGTTGTGGGGAGTTGTGCGGGATTTTTCTTCCCGGTGTGTGAATGTGGGAATGTACCTGTGTCACGGCGGTTGCTGCTACAAGGCGCACCTGTATCGGTGTCAATCGGGTTTCTGCTAGCCGCCCCCACGATTAACCCAATTGTAATTTGGTCAACCTGGGTCGCGTTTCGAGATCAGCCGGAAATTGTGGTCTTACGGGTCTTGTTTTCCCTGGGTATTGCCATAGTTATCGGTTGCGTCTTCAGCGTTCAGAAAGATATGCGCCCCTTGTTGCAACAGACTGTCACCCGTTCCATGGTGCTTCCCAAAGAACGCAAAGTCAAACCTTCTGTGCAAAACGAACCCCAACCCGCCCTCCTGCAATCAGGTACATTTTTACTGGGTCAACCGGGAACCCCTCTACGCATGGATGCGACAGTTCTCCAAGCCTCACTCGCCGCTACCCCCCCCCGCAAGCCTTGGTCCGATCGCTGGCGTTTGTTCTTAGACAATACCGTGCAAGAGTTACGGGAATTAGGCGCGGTGCTAATAATTGGGAGTGCGATCGCGGCTACGATTCAAGTCGCCGTTCCCCGTGAAATCATCGTTAGTTTGGGTTCAGGTCCAATCACCTCAATTCTGGCGATGATGCTATTAGCCGCCGTCGTTTCAATTTGTTCAACCGTTGACTCCTTCTTCGCCCTCGCCTTTGCTTCCACCTTTACCAGTGGTTCATTATTAGCCTTTTTGGTATTCGGTCCAATGATAGACATCAAAGCAATTGGTTTAATGTTCTCCGTCTTTAAAGCTAGGGCAATTTTTTACTTATTCGCCCTCGCCGCCCTATTAACCTTTCTGCTCACCTTAATGGTTAACTTACATCTGAGTTAGTTATAAAGTTTTGAGTTTTGAATGTGTAGGGGCGGGTTTTACTACTATCGTTTCTCACCTAACCCCGATGTGACTCGCGCCCGCCCCGACTCAATTTTGAACGATAGAATTATTTGACAAATGACCAATGATAAAAAAACAACGTCTTTTACTACCCATACTCGATGTTATCACCCTAGGCATTTGGGGGATTTTGTTGATTCAATACTGGGTCACTGGCGAGTTACAGTTACTCATTCACCCGAATTACTTTGCCTTAGTTCTGGGAACTGGGATACTTTTGCTAGTCCTGGCTGTGTTAAAAGCAATTCAAGTCATCGGTCAATTACCACCCCGAAGTTCCAAAACTATGCCGATGATGCAACATATTAGCTGGTTTCCACCGGGTTGGAGTACAGGATTGTTGTTAGCCACGGCGATTTTAGGACTATTGGTGGAACCCAAAGTCTTTACCAGCCAGACGGCTATTCAACGGGGTGTCATGGAATCCTTAACCGCCACCCGAACTCAGCCCCAATCCTTTCGCAGCGCCAGCAAACCCGAAGCGCGATCGCTGATTGAATGGATTCGCACCCTAAGTGTTTATCCGGAACCTGATGAATATGCGGGTCAAGCAGTTAATGTTAAAGGGTTTGTCGTTTATCCCGAAAACCTATCCTCGAACTATTTATTAGTGACTCGTTTTGTGATTACCTGCTGTGCAGCGGATGCTTATCCAGTCAGTTTACCCGTGAAACTTCCGGGAAATCGTCAGGCTTATAAACCGGATACCTGGATACAAGTGAAAGGTAAAATGATTACGGAAACATTACAAGATAAACGGCAATTGGTGATTGACGCGAGTGAGGTGGAAAAAGTCCCTGAACCAGATAATCCTTACTACTATTAATTTGGATTTGCTGAATAAGCTTTGTGGTGGAGATAGGTGTTAGGGATTAATATTGTCTGATGTATAGTCAATGCAGATAATTAAACCAGCTAGTAATTCTTGAAGGACTTGGGGGGAAACTTTTCCCAAACACTGCACGAACCTCTCGGTTGTTACACTACGGACTTGTAGAACATTTCCGGCTGAATTAACATTAAGTCCATTTTCTGCGTTTCTAACGATAGGAACCATAAAAGGACGACTTTTGAATTTTTGCTGCCATTTTGCTATGGGAATAATAATCCTCATAGGAATAGCACTTAAAACGTCAGCGCTAATGACTACGGCTGGTCGTGTTTTTTGTATTTCTTGACCTCTAGTTGGATCAAGTTGCACTAACCAAACCTCACCTCTTTTAGGATTAGTCATACTCGCTCTCCCAATCTTCCCCATCTAGAACAGAAAACTCTGTTAAATCTGGATCATTTAAAAAATCATTGGCTGTAGCTGGAATCAAAGAAGCTAGAATTTTATGGCGTTCTGCAATGGGGAGTTTGGCGATTTCACTCAAACATGGGTGTTCTTGTTTGAGTTTTACAGATGAACTAGAATATGGTGTTTTGTTGCCCAATTTATGTCCAATAAATTCGACAAAATCGAGGACTTCTTGCTGCTTTTCAAGGGGTAGTATACGTAACTGGTTTAATACGGCTCGTTCAATATCTGTGGCTTTCATTAGCGAGTTTCCTATCTAGGGTCGAATGGTACGATACCGACTTAAGTGAACAACACTGCTAATAGTATAGCGGCGATCGCGTCTCCTCAGATTTAAATCCCCTACTTCTTAAAGAAATTGGGGATCTCACCTTCATCAATCATTTTAAACAGCTAGAGCGAGGCTTCGAGGACAAGCCATTGGATTTGAAAGCCAGCCAACCAACCCATAACCCAGTTGAATTTTGTCCGACTCCTACGAATCAGTCACTTCAATAATTCCACAGCCAACTCGCCCACCAGCATTACCCGTAGGTTGACCGAAATCATCTGGCTTTTCATGAAGAATCACCGCCCGATTCCCAATAGCATATTCCCCTTCAGTAAACGTGAGTCGCTCAACCGTCATACTTTTTGTACCCGTACCATCTTCAGCCATCGTAATATTGCCTAAATCTCCCGCATGAGCATTTTCAAACCCATCTTCGGTAATTAATCCATGTTTCACATCATCTGGATTAAAATGACCGCCAGCCGCATTCCCTTGATCCGCACAACTACCCGATTCATGGATGTGGAAGGCGCGTTCTCCCGATGGAGCATTCCTCATCACCACTTCAATCAACATACCGTCCGCCGTTGTCGTAAACTCAGCCTCTCCCAAAACTTCTGAGGGATCAGTTGTGCTGTTAATTACGGCTGTGGCAACGCTAGCTTGTGGTTCTGTCACTTCTTCTTCTGGTTCTGTTACAGGTTCCTCAGTCACATTGTTTGTTGGCTGACAGCCGTACACGAACATCAGCAGGCTGGAAAAAAACGCGATCGCGATAATTCTTAGGGGTCTATTAATCAAGTTCATCTCCAGTTAAATGGTAATGCACTACAATTTGAATCAAACAAGTCAAATTCAAGCTATTATTAATCCTCAGCTATTTCCTAAAAAATGTCAATTTCCATAGACTCCACCTGAGTCACCCCGGCGGGCGGATAAAAGGTAAAGGTATCAGCCGGAACAATAGGAGATGGCACACGGCGAATAATATTTTCGGTCATCTTGATATCCATTCCGTCCGCTTTCCCACTAATTTGAAGATGAATTTTCTATTCCCTGTTCCCTGTTCCCCCTTCCCTGACAAATGATACCCTTTGATCTGCAAGCCCCCTTTGAAGCCAAGGGCGACCAACCCCAAGCCATTTCCCGCCTAACAACGTCTCTGAAAGCGGGTAACCGTTTCCAAACTCTCCTCGGCGCGACGGGAACGGGTAAAACCTACACCGTAGCCAAAGTCATCGAACATACGGGCAAACCCACTCTGGTACTGGCGCACAATAAAACCTTAGCCGCCCAACTCTGTAACGAGTTGCGGGACTTCTTTCCCCAGAATGCGGTGGAGTATTTTGTCTCCTACTACGACTACTACCAACCGGAAGCCTATATTCCCGTCAGTGATACCTATATCGAAAAAAGCGCCGCGATTAACGATGAAATCGATATGCTGCGCCACTCCGCCACGCGATCGCTCTTTGAGAGGCGAGATGTAATTGTGGTAGCCTCGATTAGCTGTATCTATGGCTTGGGCATACCCTCAGAATACCTCAAAGCCGCGATCCGGGTGCGAGTGGGTACAGAATTAAATCAGCGTCAACTCCTGCGCGATTTAGCCTCCGTACAATATTCCCGCAATGATATAGAAATGAGCCGGGGACGGTTCCGAGTCAAGGGAGATGTACTCGAAATTGGTCCGGCTTATGAAGACCGAATTATTCGCGTCGAATTCTTTGGTGATGAGATTGATGCTATCCGCTATGTTGACCCCGTGACAGGTGGAATTATCCAAAGTCTCGACGCCCTCAATATCTACCCCGCCCGTCACTTTGTTACCCCAGATGAACGATTAGAAGAAGCCTGTAACGCCATCGAAACAGAACTCCACGAACAAGTCACCCAGTTACAACAGGCTGGCAAATTACTCGAAGCCCAGCGCTTAGAACAGCGCACCCGCTATGATCTAGAACTCTTGCGCGAAGTTGGATATTGTAATGGTGTGGAAAACTATTCCCGCCACCTCGCCGGACGTAGGGCGGGAGAACCCCCAGAATGTTTAATTGATTACTTCCCCAAAGATTGGTTATTAGTTGTGGATGAATCCCATGTCACCGTACCCCAAATTCGGGGTATGTACAACGGCGACCAAGCCCGGAAGCGGGTATTAATTGACCATGGGTTTCGCTTACCCAGTGCAGCAGATAATCGTCCCCTGAAGGCAGAAGAATTTTGGACAAAAGTTAACCAATGTATCTTTGTTTCCGCTACTCCTGGAGATTGGGAAATTGAACAGTCCCAAGAACAAGTGGTGGAACAAGTGATTCGTCCCACGGGGGTTGTTGACCCAGAAATCTTTGTCCGCCCCACCGAAGGTCAAGTGGATGATTTATTCGCTGAAATTCAGGAACGGGCATCAAAAAAAGAACGGGTACTTATCACCACCTTAACCAAGCGCATGGCAGAAGATTTAACTGAATATTTACAGGAACGCGGCATTCGCGTGCGCTATTTACATTCGGAAATTAATTCAATTGAACGGATTGAAATTTTGCAATCATTGCGGGAGGGCGATTTTGATGTCCTTATTGGCGTGAATTTGTTGCGCGAGGGGTTAGATTTACCAGAAGTATCTTTGGTGGCTATCTTAGACGCTGATAAGGAAGGATTTCTCCGGGCTGCACGTTCCTTGATTCAAACCATTGGTCGGGCGGCGCGTCATGTCCGGGGACAAGCCATTCTCTATGCTGATAATCTTACCGATAGCATGGCAAAAGCCATTGATGAGACAGAACGGCGTCGGGGAATTCAATTGGCATATAACCGGATGCATGGAATTACTCCGCAACCGATTGTCAAAAAATCCAGTAATGCGATTTTGGCATTCTTGGATGTATCGCGGCGGTTGAATCATCAACAGTTAACAAAAGTTTCTGAACAGGTAGAGGATTTACCCCTCGAACAGATTCCTGAGTTAATTAGTCAACTGGAAGCCCAGATGAAGGAGGCGGCGAAGAATCTAGAATTTGAGGAAGCTGCCCAGTATCGCGATAAAATTAAGCATTTGCGGGATAAATTGGTGGGTCGGTAAGGGAAAATGAAATGGTTAAAAAATATAATCCTCAAATTCATCATCGACGTTCAATTCGCCTGAAATCCTATGACTATAATCAGGAGGGTGCTTATTTTGTGACAATCTGTGTTCAAAATCGTGAATGTTTACTTAGCACTATCACGAATCAAAGACTGCAACTCAATAAATATGGCGAAATCACTCATCATGTTTGGAACCATCTACCCGATCATTTTGACAACCTAGAAATTGATGCTGCCGTTATCATGCCCAATCATTTTCACGGCATCATCATCTGTACGGGTTTAGTCTCCAAACCCCCCAATCCTCCCAATTTCTCCAATTCCCCGAATCCCCCCAATTCCCCGAATGCCTGTACGGGTTTGGTCTCCAAACCCCCCAATCCATTTTTTGTGCAAAAAACACAACTCGGCAAAATCATCGCTTATTTCAAATATCAAACAACTAAATTAATCAATCAAAAACGAGATTCAATCGGAGCTAGATTTTGGCAAAGAAACTATTATGAGCATATTATCCGTAATGAAGAAACGCTCAACATTTTGAGGCAATATATAATTGACAATCCATTGCGTTGGGGAAACGATCAATTACATCCAAACAACCCATCAAAATGGTAATCATTCTGTAGGAGACCAAGAGGGTTTGGAGACCAAGAGGGTTTGGAGACCAAGAGGGTTTGGAGACCAAACCCCTACGCCAATTCAAAATGTTTCGATATTCTTATCGTTTAAATGCATAACTTCCTATTTTAACTTAGAATTTAATAAACCACAGATGCAACTCAACCCGCCCAGACCAAATTTTAAGTGGTAGAACCTTAAAAACCTTACGTGATATGAAACCCCTAAACATAATTATTTCCCTATTAGTGTTCAGTACACCTGCTTGTACTGGAGTGACAGTCGAACAGACAAACTCTGAAGTTCCAGCAAAGATAGCCAAAGCAAGAGATTGCCCTGGCTGTGACTTGAGTAATGTCGATCTCAAGGGTGCCAACTTAAAAGGTGCTAACCTCAAGGAGGCTATATTAGATGGTGCGAATCTGAGTAATGCAAATTTAGCAGAAGCAGATTTGAGTGGAGCCTCTCTAAATGGCGCTAATTTGAATGGGGCAAACTTCAACAGTGCGAACCTTAAAGGCGTCGATTTAAGTAATGCTTCGTTAATTAGCACTAACTTAGTCAACGCCAATTTACGCAAAGCCAAGATTAGTACCGCCAATGTTTATCTTACCAACTTTTGTGGAGCTACTATGCCAAATGGGAGTCGGTCAATGCAAGGGTGTAGTTAGCAAAAATTGTCATCGTTACTCTTTTCGCTAAAATCATCTGGCTGATCATCCTGTTTCAACTTTCTCCCACGTTCTTTTTTACCCGTGATTGACATGGGCAACTTGCAAAGCTGAAAGATAGGATGTTTTTAGCTTTCCTGTACAGGTTTTTTCTAACACTTCTATCACACCGGAAAATAAGGCGGTTCGTTGCAGTGACTCTAACTTTATGTAGGGTGATATTGTACTCAAAAGTGTCAAATACTCATCAATGCTATGAGTCGTATGACAAACTAACTGTTCGGACAATAAATTATGGAATAAACCTGAGTTGATAAAATCTTGTTCAATTTCTTTTAGGTTGGCTTGATGGGTTTCTATAGATCCATATCTGGCAAATTTGGGAATAGATGGCGCTTGAGTTTGATAAACTTCATCTAATTGATGACAAATTTCATCATTGGGGTGCGGCGGTGTATTCCACAACATAATTATAGACCCATTCTCTTGCAAAGCCTCAGCCGATTTTTGCACCCTAATTTCGGGTGAAACCCAGTGAATGGAAGTCGCGGCAAGAATAGCGTTGAATCGCCCAGGCTCTAGCTCCCATTCTTCAAATGTTGTATTGATAATCTCCACATTGGGATAGGCTGAACAGTTGCTTTTGGCAAGTTTGTACGCGGCTGGGCTTGGCTCAAGACAAACCATAGAAAAGCCTAATTCAGCAAATTCTACAGTGGCAATTCCTGGACCACATCCTATTTCTAGAATGGTAGCTTGAGCGGGAAGTCGAGCTAACTCAACAGCGCGATGGATTAAGGTTTTAGGATAACGGGGTCTAACTTGTTTATAGATATTGGCAACCTCACTGTACCAGCGTTTTCGTTGTTCTAAGGTATAGGCTGCTGTGATTTCACTGCACCATACTTTGACTGATGCCGAATCTTGATCTGTCATAATACTCAATCTGTCATAATACCCATAATACCCAGGTGTGGTTAAAAAACCTACAAGGGATTGTTGGATTCATCCACTTTGACGACTTTGGGATGATGTAAAAGTGCTTCTTCCGGTGTCATCTGAGCGTAAGCAATCACAATCACGTTGTCTCCGACCGCATTCAGACGAGCCGCCGGACCATTCAAGCAGATGACACGACTTCCCCATTCGCCAGGAATGGTGTAGGTTTCCAGGCGGGAACCATTATTAACATTGACAACCTGTACTTTTTCGTAGGGCAAAATATTTGCCGCTTTCAGGAGTTCTTCATCAATGGTAATTGAGCCATCATAGTACAAGCAGGCATCGGTTACTTTTACCCGATGCAACTTGCTTTTAAACATGGTAATCAGCATTATTAAATAATAACTCTAATTCAATTTTACAATATTTTCAGGTTTCTCGGTGACCTAGCTGCCCTACCGATAAGTACCTGAACATAAATTGGGCTAACTGAGTTAAAAAAATCAATCCCTGTTCCCTATTCCCTAAAAATGGGATGCACCCGGTTTACCCTTACACCAGAACGAAAATTATGCCATTGCCAATTTAACCGCACGATTGAGTTGCTCTTGAGAAAAAGGCTTTGTCAAATAAGCTTTAGCCCCCTGTTTCATACCCCAAAGACGGTCAATTTCTTGGTTCTTAGAGGAACAAATTATAATAGGAATATTAGCTGTAGCCGGATGAGCTTTAAGTTTTCGACACAACTCAAAACCACTCATTCCTGGCATGACAACATCTGTAATAATCACATCGGGTTTTTTGTTCGTTGCGTGAGTCACCGCCTCTTTTGGCTTAGACACTCGGATAACAGTGTGACCCCCTTGGCGCAGGTAGTTCTCGATCAGATCCATCTGACTGGCGTTGTCTTCAACTAGTAAAACTGTACTCATATTGGCTGATTCCTATTCAGAAAAGTCGGGACAAGTGAAACCTTAGCCTCCTGGTCAAAACGTAGGACTACGCGATCGCAGCATCAGTTTTCAACTCAGCCGTTTGGCTTGCGCCTCTGAATGGTTACCGACTAGAGTTGTAACCGGACAAGTGTAAAATGCAACCTGAGATTAACACGCCTACTGTTTCCATCGCGCCTCTTATGCTGCGTTTGGCTCGCTTAAAAATGAAGATGCATTCCCAAATGAAGAGATAATGGTTTAGGCTTCAACAGACAATCATAACACTGGATAATCTTGTAGTGGAAGGGCATTTACGAATCTATTACAAAAAATGATCCCATCCTCATTTGTCCTTTATCCTTTATCATTGGTCAGGGGTTGAGGGACGTTTCCACAATTTATTATCGTTAAATTGATTTCGACTGACCAACTTACCTATCCTGCAAGAGTTCATCGATTAAGGATTGTAAGTCATCAAGGGAAGGTGTGTCAGTCTCCTGTGTTGACGCGGCTTCCCCGTTAGCAGACGACTTGTGGCGCGATCGCTGAATTAACCCTTTGAGGTGAGCCTTGAGTTGTTCCCGCTTCGACTCGGTTTTTGACATAATTTGCCTCACCTGCTCATCCGTTAAGCTAGAGGGTTCGTTCATCGCCTCAATTAATTTTTTCAAGGCATAAAACACCTGCATTAACAAATCTTGCAGCCTTTGGTCAACCTGGAGTAAACCCTGCTGCTGAATCAAATTAACACAGTCTACCAAACATAAACCGACTTGATGAATGCCTTGAATATGAAGCTGACTAATCGGCAGTAGGTTAGCCCCCCCGACGATACCACAACGAGCCGCTTGGCACAGTTCATTCACTTGGTCTGGGTTTTTAAGCGTGCTTCGCAGATGCTGCAAATGCTGCTCGATGAGTTGCAGGTGTGCTTCAGCAGCCTCAAGATAGTAGCCTTTTATTTGCTGTAGCTGTTCTGGCTGCATAAAGAATGTCCTTGCTAGATGCCGGATTTTTAGTCGGAGATAGCATTGCGGCTAGCGGTCAATCATTAGGACTCCTCCGTTGTGGGAAACCCCGTGTCCCTTCGCTTCGCTTATCGGGCAAGCTTCAAACCGGGGAGGAACACTCGGTAGCGGTTTCAACCGCCTACCCCTTTTTGGGGCGGAGGGGTATGGTTGCCCCTCCAATGAGGTATGGTTGCCTCAGTCTCCCGTTTCCGGGGTAAAGTTAGCTTCGCCAATGTTATCGGTCGGTAACTATCCAAAAAGCACTGTTTCAGTGACCTTAAAACTGTTTAACTTTTCGGTTCTAGAGCAGTAGACTAGCTACGCATCTACTGGTAGGTCTTGAACACTTGCCGATAACGTAGTCAGTGAAGACTTAGGCTGGTAAGCACAGCTTCAACTTATTTGGCTTTTGCTCCGTGTCTTTAGACCGGGGTTGCTTACTCTCAATCCTTGCTCAAATAAATAATCTTACTCTAAG
>NZ_JAVJZI010000225.1:0-48065 GCF_040223135.1 Coleofasciculus sp. G3-WIS-01 | reverse complement strand
ATTTTTCCGGAGTCTGCCCACCTCCTTAGTGTCTTGATTGAGATGCCTAACTCTTTTGCTGCATCTCCTATACTAAGTGTCACTTCTGGTGCTTCCATATCGTTACTGATATAGAGTACCTGACTATTATTACCCAATCAGGAAGAAATGTCCAGAAGTGTCCAGATATTTAGTGGCAGCTTCTAACCCCCGCACCCCTGCTTGCCATAGTTCCACGCCTTACGTCTCTACTTCCCCTGCTCTGCGGCTTCTGTGTCACTGTTAATAATCACGTTATAATTTGTTACGGATACCCAAAACATCTTCCCCATGAGCAATCGAGTCATTCATGCTTTTTTTGTCGGACGATCGCTAGCTCAAACTCTGGGCGATCGCGTAGAAGATGCCTTAACCAATGCTCTGAGCGAACTTGGCAAATTTGATGCTGAACAGCGCGAGCATTTGCAACAGTTTACTGAGCAAGTCATGGAAAGGGCGCAACAGGAAATGGAAATCGCCATGGGCGATCAGTATTCAAGTACTACCGTATCGACTGGCTCTCAATCCGTTGATCTACAAGCTACTATTGACGAGTTGCGAGCTGAAATTGCTCGCTTGCGGACTGAGTTACAGCTCTACCGCAATA
Organism: Coleofasciculus sp. G3-WIS-01; assembly: GCF_040223135.1. Classification (NCBI taxonomy): domain Bacteria; kingdom Bacillati; phylum Cyanobacteriota; class Cyanophyceae; order Coleofasciculales; family Coleofasciculaceae; genus Coleofasciculus; species Coleofasciculus sp. G3-WIS-01. The sequence continues at coordinate 47,440 of NZ_JAVJZI010000225.1, read as the reverse complement.
AATCAGTGACCTAATTTGACAGATGCTGAAGGTGTTTTCAGGTTGAGCAAGCAAATTGACCATCTCCATGTAAGCCGGGAAACTGAGGAGCACAGGAATTCCAGGATATTTTAGCTGGTTAGTATTTAGAGTCATGCTGCACGCTTAGCGTCAGTATGTTAGTCTCATAGCAATCTGTGATATATTCTGTTGGCTGTAACCTGTTCCCTGCTCCCTTCAGCCGTTGGTTCACAGCTAACATAGGTTTGCTTAGCGTATTCTTAGCTTTCAAAGATTTTGAATTTTTATTAAGATTAAGAGGAGACCATCATTCAGGAATCTAGGTGTCTGCTGTTTCTGATAACTATGTTAACCTCAAGCAATATAAGGAACGCCAGGTGTCTAGCCAACGTTCCCTAAGAGGGATAAACCAAGACAAGGCATATCGTTGGAATCGGGAAAACTATTCCCGACAACGGCGATTCATTGATATTTGGGCATTTGTTTTAACTCTACTCTTCCAGTTGTGGCTCAACGGCAAACCTTGGAGCTATCCAGGGGGCATAACCGAGGCAAAACAGGCGGCTCGCCGTAAGACACAGGCAATCTGGATTCGAGATACATTTTTAGAGTTAGGTCCGACCTTCATCAAGGTGGGACAGCTATTCTCAACCCGGTCTGACTTATTCCCTGGTGAATATGTAGAGGAACTGTCTAAACTACAGGATCGCGTCCCCGCTTTTAACTACGATCAAGTTGAGGCAATTGTCAAGAAAGATTTAGGGAAATCTGTAAGTGAACTCTTTGGCAATTTTGATCCGATTCCTCTAGCAGCAGCCAGTTTAGGACAAGTCCACAAAGCTCAACTCCAGAGTGGAGAAGAGGTCGTGGTCAAGGTACAACGACCGGGCTTGCAGAAACTGTTTACGATAGACCTACAAATTCTCAAGGGGATTGCCCGTTACTTCCAAAATCACCCCGATTGGGGTCGAGGTCGAGACTGGATGGGCATTTATGAAGAATGCTGTCGCATTCTCTGGGAAGAGATTGATTATCTTAGTGAAGGTCGCAATGCCGATACCTTCCGCCGCAATTTCCGCACCTATAATTGGGTAAAAGTTCCTCGTGTCTATTGGCGGTATACCTCAAATCGAGTCTTAACCCTAGAGTATGCTCCAGGAATTAAGATTAGTCACTACGAGGCATTAGAAGCCGCAGGATTGGATCGGAAACTTCTGGCTCAACTTGGGGCAAGAGCTTATCTTCAGCAGTTGCTCAATGACGGTTTCTTTCATGCCGATCCCCATCCCGGTAATATTGCGGTTAGTCCGGAAGGATCACTGATCTTCTATGATTTCGGCATGATGGGGCGGATTAAGGCAAATGTCCGGGAAGAGTTGATGCAGACGCTTTTTGGCGTTGCCCAAAAAGATGCTACTCGAGTGGTCGAGTCTCTAGTCGCGTTGGGTGCCCTGTCTCCCGTTGATGATATGGGTCCTGTGCGGCGTTCGATTCAGTATATGCTGGATCACTTCATGGATAAGCCCTTTGAACAACAGTCGGTGAGTGAAATTAGCGACGATCTCTATGAAATTGCCTACGGTCAACCCTTTCGCTTTCCGGCAACCTTCACGTTTGTGATGCGAGCCTTTTCCACCTTAGAAGGAGTGGGTAAGGGCTTAGACCCAGAATTTAACTTTATGGAAGTGGCAAAACCTTTTGCTCTGCAAATCATGACTAACGGTAATAGCCCTGAGGGCAATAGCTTCTTAAATGAATTGGGACGCCAAGCGGCTCAAGTGAGTAGTACGGCGTTGGGATTACCTCGGCGGATTGAGGATACGATTGAAAAATTAGAACGGGGAGATATACGCCTACGGGTTCGTTCTATTGAATCTGATCGGATCTTGCGCCGCATGAGTAGCATTCAGATAGGAACAAACTATGCGTTACTACTCAGTGCATTCACATTGTCAGCTACGATCTTATTTGTTAATGGTCAAGCCGGGCTGGCATTAGTTGTGGCGTTAGTCGCCGCCGCGATCGCAACTGCCCTAATTCGTTTACTCCGAAGGCTCGACCGATTCGATCGCATGTTATAAATCCCATAAGGTTCTTGACGTCAGCACAAACTTTATGAAATGTTGCTTCACGGGTCTCACTGATCCGGGCTTAATTCGTACCGTAAACCAGGACTATTACTACATCGATCCGAAGGGACGCTTTTTCATTGTCGCCGACGGCATGGGCGGTCATGCCGGGGGACAAGAAGCCAGCCAACTGGCTACTGAGGTCATTCAGGCTCGTTTAGAGCAGCAATGGCTAGATTCAGTCCCTTCGGAATCATTACTGGAACAAGCCCTCTACGACGCCAATCAGGCAATCTTAGAGGATCAAAAAAAGCATCCCGAACGGGCAGACATGGGCACGACGGCGGTCGTCGTCATGTTCCGTAAAGGTCAGCCATGGCTGGCTCATGTGGGTGATTCTCGCCTCTATCGATGGCGACAATTAAAACTCGAGCAAATGACTGACGACCATACCTGGGTAGCACGGGCCATGAAAGCTGGGGATCTGACTCCAGAACAGGCGCGAATGCATCCCTGGCGTCATGTTTTGTCTCAGTGTCTAGGTCGCAAGGACTTACAGTCCGTTGATGTAGAGTCTATGGAGATTCAGTCAGGAGATTTCCTGCTCCTTTGTACCGACGGGCTGACTGAGGAACTCTCTGACACCGCGATCGCGTCCCATCTCCAGTCCAATGGGGATGGCGAAGATATCGCGGCTAACCTAATTACCGCCGCCAAAGAAAAAGGCGGACGGGACAATATCACCGTGATTCTGGTGAAAATTGACGGGATCTAACCCAGAGAGCTTAAAAAATTGTTAAATTTTCGGGCTTGCACCATTTAATCGTCACGGCGATCCCTTGAGCGCCCTCTTGTTCTAAATCCTCAATGTAACCTGCTTCATAAGACGCGGATTCTTCAGGGCTATCATAAGGTCCAAAGTAGTAAGTGACCGCAGGTTCTGCGGTGACAATTTCTACCCACCAAGCGAAGGAACTCTCTTGCTCTGTGTCCGAAGTTAGGGTTTGTATGCTGACAATCTTGCCCCCTAATTGAGAAATTCGCCGCATCGTTTGGTTCATGCGGCTGTACGGAACTCTGATAAAGACAGAACTACTCCGACGAATCGGGTAGCTGAGGGTGTCGGTGGCTGCACTCTGACGCAAACCGACGACTTCATAAATAAAATAACGATTATCCACCAAGATACTACCTGTTAAGTCAGCAACACTTGAAAAGAACAGTCCTAACTCCCCACCCTAATCAGAAGATAGGTAGGGGATATCAGAAACAGGGGAGGAAGGTTTTGATTATGGGAGTTGTGAGCATTCTCCACAAGGATGTCTCACATCGCCCAGTTTTACCTATAACCGCCACCAATATTTGTTATCAGATCCCCAGAGGATTGTCACTACTTTTTTCCAGACAAGGAGTATGGGGATGAGGGGAAGCAGGGGAAGCGTGGGGAGCTTGTAGAGGCGTAAGGCGTGGAAGTATGGCGAGCGGGGGGAGCTTGTAGAGGCGTAAGGCGTTGAACAACGAAAGAAGAATCCTCGCTTGAGCGCGATGGGAGTTGTCAAGACCAAAGACCTCGCTTGCCATTCGGCATAATTGTTGCCCAATTAGTTTTAGCTAAGGCTAACTGTTCCTCCGTAATTTTGGCATTGGCAAGATTTGCACCACAGAGATTCGCCCCCTTAAGATTGGCATGATTCAGATAAGCAAAACTTAAATCTGCCCCGCGTAAATCTGCCCCCTCTAAATCTGAATTGCTCAAATAAGCCCGTCCTAAATTGGCATCTCGCAAATTCGCTCGATTTAAACTTGCCTGACCAAAATCAGCACTGGATAAATCAGCGCCTTGTAAATTAATCCGAGTTAACTTTGACTGGTAAAAAATTCCGCCCGATAAATCAGATTTTTGCAAATCTAACCCACTTAAATCATGAGCAGCAAAATCTCTCCGACCTTTCATATATGCCGTTAAAACACCATTAGCATCAAGCTTTTTGGGTTTACTGGCGGCAAAACTTTGGCTCGATGGGATATCCCCCTTATAAATGGCTGTCACTGACCCAGATACAAAGTTACTGTGGGGATTGCCATTACCAATGGTGTGGGGAGAACCCGGACGGCTGCGTTCCCGTCGTTCACGACGCTTACGAATCGCCGCCGCTAACTTCTGGGTTGCCGATGAAGGAGATGAAGGAGAACTGGGCGAGTCTACCTCTTTAGATTCAGGGGTATTGTCATTTGGATTCGATAGCCCAGAGGTTGGCGTTGCCAAGCCTTGAGCCAAACTATCAAAATAAGGTTCTAAATCTAGGGCTCTGAGAATCTCTTCTGCTGTTTGATAACGATGGCGAACAGAAGCCTCCAGCATTTTTTTCAAAACATTAGCAAAATGATCACTGACTTGCACATATTTGCGCCAGACCATTTCACCGGTTGAGGGATTGTAATCTAAATCTTTTGGTGATTTCCCGGTGAGCAAATACACACTAGTCACGCCGAGGGCATAAATGTCACTAGCATAAACAGGTCGCAATGCCATTTGTTCCGGCGGTGCAAAACCGGGAGTACCAATAGCAAAATTTGTCAAGGCGGTTTGATCAGAAGTATTGGCAACGGCGGCTTGGTTGACTTCATCTTTAACCGCGCCAAAGTCAATCAAGACTAGTTTCCGGTCTTGCTCTCGTCGAATTAAATTAGCCGGTTTGATATCCCGGTGGATCACCTCTTGGCTGTGGATATATTTAATCAGGGGAAGAACTTCACTCAAAAATTGCTTAGCCCCAGCTTCTGAGAGTGGACCCCATTGTTTAATTTCCTGCTGTAACGTGAGTCCACTAATATACTCCTGTACCAAATAAAACTGATGATTGTCTTGAAAATAATCCAACAGTCGGGGAACTTGAGGATGATTGCCAATCTTACCCAGGGTTCTGGCTTCTCGCTCAAATAGCTTCTGAGCCATTTCCAGAACCTGCGATGTAGTGGTTGCAGGACGAAGTTGTTTAATGACGCAACTGGGATTGCCAGGAAGAGACTCATCTCTGGCTAAAAACGTAGCGCCAAATCCGCCTTGACCGAGGGCCTTGAGCACACGATAGCGATTTCGCAACATAATAGAATGACCACACGCCTGACAGGTAGTGGCGTGCGGCGGATTTTTGGGCTGAGGACAGTCAGGATTTAGGCAGTAGCTCATTCAGCATCACCAATAGGGCGTTTGTCCGGGTTAGGACGAAAGCTTTCTCAATTGTGATCGAAGCACCCGGCTTATCTATAAGATCTATAGTGGACATTAGTGGGAAACGCACCGCCGAATGCAACCTCGCTTTGGTAAGCCTTGGCAAGCAATCTTGTCTATCTACAGGATATCTTAATTTTCCCTACCGTTTAGACACAGATACCGTAATAACGCATTGATTTGAGTCGTTTTTGGGTAAAGTATTGATAAAGATTCTCCTGTGTTTGTGAAGAATCGGTAAAGTGTGGCAAGCCGGGGGAGCAGAGGGAGCGGGGGAAGCAGAGGGAGCTGGGGAAGCAGAGGGAGCAGAGGGAGCATGTAGAGACGCTTCAAAAGCGCGTCTGGAAGCAGAGGGAGAGCGTGTAGGGGCGGGTTTTACCATTAACGGGAAGGTTGTCACCGTGATATCACTCGCGCCCGCCCCGATTAGAGTGCAAGTCACCTTCAACAAATGACATAAGACGTAGCTTGCTTCTTGTCGGGAAGCGAGTATGAAAAATGACGAATAACAAATCGGGTATAGTTAGATAACAGTAACGGAACTGCATATAAGCTGAGGTCGGTACAAGCAAGAAATTAATGCGTATCTCTTTAAATTGGCTGCGGGAACTGGTGGATGTGACCCTAGCTCCCCAAGAAATTGCGGAAATTCTCACTAATGCTGGATTTGAGGTTGAGGATATTGAGGATCAGCGACAGTTAGCCGATGGCGTAGTTGTGGGGAAGGTTCTGGATGTGCAGCCCCACCCCAATGCCGATAAGCTCAGAGTTACTCAAGTCGATATTGGAGACGCCAATAGTCCTGTCACCATTGTCTGTGGCGCGGCTAATGTTCGGGCACAGGCTTATGTCCCGGTAGCAACAGTAGGCACTTACCTGCCAACGGTTGATTTGAAAATTCGCTCCTCAAAACTGCGGGGGGTACGTTCCGAGGGCATGATTTGTTCCTTGGCAGAAGTTGGCTTAGAAAAAGAGTCGGAAGGGATTCACATCTTTGAGGCACAGACTTTACCTGTGGGGAGTGATGCTCGTCCCCTCCTCGGACTCACGGATGTGATCCTGGATTTGACGGCAACGGCGAATCGGGCTGATGCTTTGAGTATGGTTGGGGTTGCCCGGGAAGTTGCTGCCCTGACAGGGGCATCCTTGAACCTGCCAGCAACGCCAAAGCTGACAATTCCTCAAGGAACCGGTGGGTTGACGTTGAAAATTGCTGACCCTAAAGCCTGTCCCGCTTACATCGGTACGGTTATTGAAGGGGTGAAAATTCAACCGTCGCCGACATGGTTAAAACAGCGTTTACAAGCCGCAGGGGTGCGACCCATTAATAATGTTGTGGATATTACCAACTATATCCTGTTGGAATGGGGTCAGCCTCTCCACGCCTTTGATCGCGATCGCTTACAACAAGTAGCAGGCGGCAAATCCTTAACCATCGGGGTTCGCTTCGCTCATAAAGACGAATCTTTAACCACTCTAGATGGTCAACCCCGCACCCTTCAATCCCAAACTCTGTTAATTACCGCCAATGATCGCCCCGTAGCGCTAGGGGGAGTGATGGGTGGAGAGGAAACCGAAGTCCATGATGGCACAGAGAATCTGGTTCTAGAAGCCGCCCTCTTTGAACCCGTCGCCATTCGTCGCTCAGCCCGCTCTCAAGGCTTACGCACTGAGGCATCCACCCGTTACGAAAGGGGTGTCAATCAAGCAGAATTGGGTATCGCCGCTAAACGAGCGATCGCGTTAATTCAGGAACTCGCCCAGGGTAAGCCGATTGTGCAAGAAAGTGCCGATACCCGCCCTGATCCAGAGAGTTGGGTGCGCTCGATTGAATTACGCCTAGAACGTGTAAATCAGGTATTAGGTCCGGTGGATTTAGGTGATGATATTGGTGACATTCAGCCTGAGGACGTTGAACGCATTCTCACGGCGTTGGGATGTCAACTTCAGCCGGTGGAATCCGAGGAAGCGGTGAAATGGGCAGTCACGGTTCCCCCCTATCGCTACCGAGACTTAGAACGGGAAATTGACCTGATTGAAGAAATTGCCCGTCTCTACGGCTATGATCAGTTTTGTGAGGATTTACCCCCCAAAACTGAACCCGGTTATCTATCGATTGACCAGGTTTTAACCCGCAAGATTCGGGAAGCCTTCCGCGCGGCTGGATTAACAGAATTGCTGCAATATTCCCTAGTGAAACCGGAAGAAAAAGAGGAGCAAATTTGCCTCTCAAATCCCCTATTTGTCGAATATTCCGCCCTGCGGACTAACTTACTATCGGGATTGATAGAAGTAGCCCAGTACAACATCGAACAAGGGAATGGAGTATTAAATGGGTTTGAAATCGGGCGAGTTTTCTGGCGCGACGAAGATGGATTTGCCGAAACCGATCGCGTGGCGGGAATTTTGGGCGGCGATCCCAGTCAGGGGAAATGGACCAGAGGCGGACAAGATGCACCGATGAGTTGGTATGAGGCAAAGGGGATTGTCGAAAGCGTCTTTGAGCGTTTAGGTTTAACCGTGGAATATCAACCCGATCGCCAGGATTCGCGCCTGCATCCAGGGCGCACAGCTTCCTTATGGATACAAGGCGATCGCTTGGGCAGATTCGGACAACTGCATCCCCAGGTTAGAGCTCAATTGAGCTTACCTGATCAAGTTTATGGGTTTGAGTTGGATCTGAATGTTATGTTAAATGCTCTTGCCCAAGATGAAAACTTGACACCGAGATTTTCCGTCTACTCCACATTTCCTGCAGCAGATCGAGATATTGCCTTCTTTGTCCCCGATACCGTCTCAGTCGCTGACATTCAACGCACCACCCAAAAAGCCGCCGGGACATTATTGGAATCGGTGCAATTATTCGATGAATATCGCGGGGAACGAGTGCCAGAAGGACAGCGGAGTCTGGCTTTCCGGCTGATCTATCGAGCAGGCGATCGCACGCTGACGGACAAAGAAGTGGAATCAGCCCACCAGAAGGTTCGAGACGCCTTGTTGGAAAAATTTGGCGTTAGCCTAAGAAGTTAGGCAATAAACAGGGATAGGGAAGCCCGGTTGTAGGGGCGGGTTTGACAGATAACATTTTGCCAACCACCCCTAACTGGACTAAACCCGCCCTGTTTCGGGGAAGCCGGGGGAGAAGAAACTATAGCTGGGATATCCGAGATCCCCTTCTTAGAGAAGTCGGGGATCTTGCTTGGATGTACTGTATTTCATCAACCACCAAATATGCTGTAAATTAGAGCTTATCCGAGTAGTATTAAGGCAACGGATATTGTACAGAGTATCGATGTAACCTTTAACTTTTGATTTGTCATGCCTAAATATATAATCTGGGGAAGCTACTGCGAGGACGTATTAGAAAAACGCGCACCTCATCGCCAAGCGCATCTGGATGGTTTAACTCAGCAAAAAGAATCTGGCGTGTTAATTACGATTGGTCCAACCAAAGATTTGACCAAAGTGTTTGGTATTTATGAAGCGGAAGATGAAGCCACCGTGCGCCAATTGATTGAAGCTGATCCCTATTGGCAAAATGGGATTTGGACAGAGTACGACGTGAAAGAATGGATTCAGGCATTTTAGGTCAATAACAAATCACTCCAAGTTTGCCAAATTCATTTTCTTAGAGTTATTCTCAGATTCATTCTTATACGCAGCTATTTTTTGGACAAATTCCTCGGTCAACCGTATAAACGCTTTTGCCCCTGAAGAATTGGGAGAAGCCAGAACAGCAGGCATAAAACTATCGACGGCTTTAGCCACATTAACATCCATCGGAATGCGACTCTTAAACAGTTGCGTCGGTGTAAAATCTTCCGTTACCCGATTCATCACCTGCTTATAATATCGACCCAGCAATCCTCCTGATAAAATAAAGACAATGCCTAATAACTGTAGGTCGAGAGAACTGCCAGACTTATGACTCTCTTTCAATTTGGCAATCCGCCGTTCCAAAAGTTGAATTCCCACAACCGATAAAGGTTCAGGACGAGCCGGGAGTAAATAAAAATCACTGGCAACAATACCGCTACGGGTCAAAAGATTATAGCCAGGAGCGCAATCTAAAATAATAAAGTCATAGTTGTCAATAATCGGTTCTAAAATACTTTTAATCAATAGCTTCTCAAACCGATTCCACACCTGACTAAAATTGGGCGTTTCTTCGCGGCTGGCTTCTTGATGCAACATTTCGGAGACTAAATACTCATCATACAGATCGATATCTCCCGGTAATAAGTCTAGTCCTTTTAACGAGCAAACGTAAGATTGAATAACATCCTGAATCGCCAATTTAGCGTGACGATGGGGGCGAATTGCCTTATCAATTAACTGATTTAACGTGCGTCTGCCTTTTCTAGCTTTCGCAAAATCTTGAGGGGCAATTAAGCTGAGTGTGGCGCTGATTTGGGTATCTAAATCGACCACTAAAACCCGTTTTTGGTGATGTTTCGCCAAGCACGTTGCCAAGTTGACGGTTAGTGTCGTCTTTCCGACGCCGCCTTTCATGTTAACTGTGGCAATAACAAATCCCATGTATAAAATCCTCTTGGAGAAACGTTACCCGGTTAGGTATCAGCCAACCTAGATGATAAACGCTGTATCGCGTCTGGACTTTACCTAGCTCTTGGCAATAGTCTATTATAGTAAGCGATTTTACCCATCAAGTGAATAAGTTTCTGTAGGGGCTCTTTTCACAACTATCGTTTCTTTCCCACCCATAAGTCACTAAACCCGCCCCGCCCCAGGAGCATGTCAGGGACAGCACAAAATGTTCTTGTAGGTTGGGTAGAACGTAAGCGTTACCCAACATCCTAACCCGTTGGCGTTGGGTTTCGTTCCTCAACCCAACCGACAAAGGTGACATGCTCCCCCGCCCCAAGGGTATAATTATCACAGGTTACGTTTTTACCCCCGGTTTTAACCAGACGGGCGGGTTTAGTAAAGTTATGGTTTTGTGCCAAAATGTTATCGGTAAAACCCGCCCCTACAACCCTGTGTCCCTATCCTTTACAGTTATCACCAGCTTACCCTGCTTCCCCACCCCCTGAGACTAAGCAATCCGTTGGAGAAATTCTTTGGTTAACTCGGTGAATGCTTTAGCACCCGTGGAAGCGGGTTCAGTGAGAACCACAGGTTGAAACTCATCAACGGCTTTGGCAATAGCTACATTGGTGGGGATTTCGGTGATAAAGACTTTATCATCACCAAAATCAGAACGGACTCGCTTCTTGACTTTTGCCGCCATCGTCGTCGCATGACCCAGGGAGGAAAAGACAATACCCAGTAGATTGAGTGTAGCGCGATCGCTCTGCTTTAGTTTTCTGATGCGACCCTCCAAAATACCCATTCCCACAACCGATAGGGGTTCAGGCTTGGCGGGAATCAGATAAAAGTCACTGGCAATCATACCACTGCGTGTCAATAAATTATCTCCTGGCGGAAAATCCAGCAGAATCCAATCATAATTCTTGATTACAGGTTGAATAATCCGCTTAACTAACCCATCTTCCAGATGATTCCAGCTTTTTTCAAATTCTTGCTGATTACTATGGGTTTGTGCATAAATCTGGGTGGCTAATAAGAAATCGTTGTACAGTTCGATATTACCGGGGATCAAGTTCAATCCATTCACCTGACAAATGTTGGGGATAATCACATCCTCAATGGCGGAGGAGGACAAGGAATGAGATTGAAAGGCTTGATTAACTAATTGTTGTAGCGTGCGCTTTTCTTTGCGGCGCTGCGTAAATTGCACGGGAGGGATCAGACTAAGAGTAGCATTAATCTGGGTATCGAGATCCACGATTAAGACTCGCATCCCATGTTCCTTAGCAAGACTTGTCCCCAAGTTGACGGTGAGTGTGGTTTTGCCCACACCGCCTTTCATATTGACGATTGAAATAACCTGTCCCATTCATGGTTGTATTGACAATGATTCTATCATACTCTGATCTGCCTTATCCGGTGCTTTATGAAGTAGGTTAGTTGAGGCGGGTTTATCAGTAAACCTCAAGTTATGTCCGTGCAAAGTATAATAGTGAATCCTCAGTTAGAATAACTAAGATTAAATACCTAAGTTAGTCGGGGCGGGTTTAGTCCCATTTGGGTCAAAAAGAAACGATAATAGTAAAACCCGCCCCTACAGTCTCGCACTCCCTCTGCGTACCTCTGCGTTAAAACCTCTGCGTACCTCTGCGTTAAAAAAATATCCTTCCCCCTTCACAATTCAATCCTTTGGGCAAATAAACTCTGTAACCGCTGCAACTTCGCCCCAACTTGATAAAGTAAATCCCCTTTCCCCAAAAGATAAGCCGCTTCCGATTGTCTCCCGCCTAAAATAATCTCAGAATCCGCCTCACTAGCTGTCCGCAACGCCACTCGCCCCGGCAAATTTGAACGGATAATCGGAGTAACCACTCTCGCTTCTGGGCGTTGAGTAGCAATAATTAAATGGATACCCGCCGCTCTCGCCATTGAACCTAATCGTTTGATACTCAATTCTAAAGCATTACGGATATCTCTTTCGGTCATAAAGTCAGCATATTCGTCAAAGATACAGACAAGACGGGGTAAAGGTGAATTATGTCGTTGATTATAAGCATCGAGGTGAGAACATCCGGCTTGCTCAAATCGCTGATAACGCCGTTCCATTTCTGTGACTAAACTTTCCATCAGCGCGATCGCATCTTCGCTATCCTTGACGATAGGCGAGTATAACCAGGGCATTTGCTCGAATTCGGGAAAGGTGACACGCTTAGGATCAACCAGGGCGATTTTAAGCTGCTGAGGGGAATGGCGATAGAGTAAGGATAACAGCAGCGATCGCAAAAATTCACTCTTCCCGCTTCCGGTTGTCCCCCCGACGAGAAAGTGACAGGTATTCGCATCGGATAAGTCGGCTTCTACCAGTTTCCCATCTAAATCTACACCAATGGCAATTTTTACGGGAGCCTGAGTCGATGACGTCCGGGATGTGATATATTTCTCAAACTGCGCTACTTGTCGATCTGGACGTGGTAAATCGACGCTGACATACCCCGGTTGCGGCGCAATCAGGGGAGGATGAGTAATCCCAAGTTGTACCTGTAAATCAGCCGATAATCTCAGCAACCTGTTAACCGTTACCCCCAGACTCGGTCTCAGTTTCACCCGAATAAACGCTGGACCAACGGCGGTTCCCACACAAGTCACATCTATCCTAAAGGATTGTAACGTCTCAACTAACTGTTGCGCGATCGCATCACTGTTCGTAGTAAGCGCTTTAGCGCCATCACTGTTCGTAGTAAGCGCTTTAGCGCCATCATCGTTCGTAGTAAGCGCTTTAGCGCCATCATCGTTCGTAGTAAGCGCTTTAGCGCCATCAGCCTTTGTCGTAGACACTTCCGCGCCATCTTTCCTTGGCTGTGTATCTGTACTCGTGACTTCAAAGTACCTTTGACAGGTTTCCTGTTGAGGACAGATATCACACAAGTGAGTATTCGACGTGAGCGGTGGCGGATTTGAATGAGTCTGTTGCCAACTCACCCAGTCCTGCATTTGCTGTAACTTATGGGGAATCAACTCATGGACAGCCGTTTCCAACTGTTCCCAAGAATACGCATACTCCTTAAACTCTGGGAGAACACAATACACCGCTGAATCAACCAGCACTCCTTTCGTTTTGCTGAGCATATAACCATAAAGTGCCACTTGAACTAATTGCGCTGATGGGTCAACGGGTTCGTAGGTTTTATAATCAATTAAACAGAGACGATTGCGTTCAAAATTAAACACTAAACTATCAAATCTGCCTGTCACTTCCTGGGTTCTCCCATTGGGGAGAGGAAAGCGATAACTCAGCTTATGTTCTTCGAGAATAAAGGTTTGATTAATTACCGTTTGATGCAGACAATAGCGGCGATTCGCTACTAATAATTCGACCCAACGCTGAATTAAAGCAGTTAAGCCTTGCCATAAGTTCGGCAATACCGTCGCCATTTCGGGATGGGATTCGATGTAGGGAAAAAATACCTGCTGATAGAATAACTGCTGCATCCCCATGGTGACAGCTTCGCTATTTAATTGATCAGCGGACGGTTCTAATAAGTCGGAAAAGTGGTAATTTTCTTGAGCGAGTTTGATAAATTGTTGGGCTAAGGTGTGAAAGGCGGTGCCAATTCCGATAGATTGACCGGGTGGAATAAATAGAGTGTTACTATCAAAGTGTTGTTTTAAATAGAATAAACGCGGACATTCAAACGCCACGCGCACTTTAGTTGCACTGAAGGGAGGATGTTCTGCTGTTTTTGTTTGTCGCTTTGGTGTCATCGCTACTGGGGTTGGGATAGGCTGCTGTTTTAATTGTAATAAATGGCGATGGACATGAGCGAGATAAACTGTGTCCATTTTGGCATAGTGCAGTTGTTTGGGGGTGAGGGGGCGCTTTCCCCAATCACTGTTTTGTTCGGTTTTATCAACGTTGGTGAAGTGACAGAGTTCAACAGCGAGGGTTTTGAGTTGTTTGTTGGAGACTTGCAGGGGATTTTGGCGGGACTTTTTGGTGAGTTTCCTGACGAGTTTGAAGGTGCAAGTTATATTTTGGGCTTGGTGTTTCCCGCCGAGATATTTTAGATCAAAGCTGGCGTTGTGAAAGACTTTCTCGATGTGGGGATTGACCATAATTTGATCGACGAAATCCTTGACTAGGTAAGGGTTATCTAGGACATCGAGTATATAGGCGCGATCGCCGGTTCTGTCTGTGGGATCTGCTAATATTTGAATTAGGGAGAGTCTGGGGTTTGATGTTTGCCAGTCGGCGACTTCTGTGTCTAGCCAAAGAGTTGGATAGGTGGTGAGTTGGGAGATAATTTGGCGGATTTCATTGGGGGTGGTGAGGTACATGGGAGGATTTTTTTTAACGCAGAGTAACGCAGAGGTAGGCGCAGAGGGCGCAGAGGGGTAAGTGAGGTTTATTGTTGCTCGTTTTGGGTTAGAAATGTTGACGTTGCTGACGAGGAGTTTTGAGTTAGTTTTATTTAGGTTAGGGGGATGTGTTGTTTTTGGTTTGGGGTTTCCAGCAGACGGATTGATCTTGGGGTTTGGCGTCAGGGGGGATTAGGGTGATTTGGTTTTCTTGACAGAGTGTCTGAATTTGCTGATTGATTTGGGATTCATCGATATGGGAGAAGTCTTGCAGGGTTAAATTAACGAGTTTTTGCCGTCCAATCATGAATTGGGTTTTGACGAGGTTTAATAGGAAGTCTTTGATTTTTATTAAATCGGGTTCAGGCTTAATAATGGGTTTAGATACAATTCCTATGTCTTGTAACAATGGACAATTCTGTAAAACGTGAGAGTCTCGAATCAATTGTTCTAATTTAGGGAGATCGAGGGTTTGCTGGTTAATTACTAATTCCCCAGCACCGACAGAGTTGACTAAAAGCTGATAGGTTCTCAGGTAATGGATAGAGTCTAGATGGGGGGTAAGATGACGATGCGGTAAGCCGTTGAAGAGTTTTTTGAACAGTTTATATCCTCGATTAGTGGCTTGACCCAGTTTTTCGGCTCGAATCAGAGTCAGATTATCACAACAGTTTTTTTTCAGGTCTTTTTCGCAGGCGTTCATTGCTGCATTGAAGCTTGTCATGTTGGGTTCTTCGTTCCAGAAAATTCCTAGTCGTTCAGTTTTATCGGGATGCTGATAACTGAAGGAATAACTACTATACTTTGCATGATTTAAAAGATGAGGGTCAGTGTTGATCTGCAAGGCGTTCATTGTCTGTTGCAACATCTGGGTCAGATCAACTGATGAAAATTGACGAATTCGCTCGACTTTTTGTTGGGTTTTCTGGAATTCTTTAAGCCAAATTAATTTAAAAGTGGCAACGTCATCTATTGGTGGTATATGACCTAACTTATGTTTAATAAATAATTGTCCGCCAATTGCTAAAACAGTTCGCAAAATGGCTTTCCCTCCAGGAAATTTTTGCTCCAATGCTTGTTTCTGGAGAGGATAAAGGGGAGAGTCTGGTTTGGGATTCGCTTGATCATGCAGGGGATAGAGTCGGGTTATCCACAGGGCTTCAGCTTGTTCGAGATTGATGGATTTGAGACGAACTCGTTTTTCAATTCGTGCTAAATCTGATTGTTCTAGACGTTCTTTTGCTTTTTTCCATGGATTCGTTCCAATGCTGATAATAACCAGAATATTTTTAAGATATTGGTTATGCAACGCTGTATTGAGATTAAATAAGGATTGTAAATTGGGAATTCCATCAGCAAAGTTCGGTGCCAGTTCCGCTTGATCGAAGCAGAGAACGATAGGTTTAGTCGATGCCGAAATCCTGCCAAAGTTACCGATTATTCCTCGTGCGGCTTCTTCACTATCAATCGGTTTGCTGACACCTAAAGCTTTGAAGTCATCTTGATCTAAATTTTCCCCTCGTAACCAATCACATCCTAAACTATATAAATCGGGTTTAGTTAGAGCATATAAAACTCCAAAAAACTCTCTGGCTTGGTAAATGCCAGAAGGATATGTGCTTTTAAAATTGCGAATAAAAAGTCCCCGTTCACCCAGGATCTTTTTAATCATGCTGCGATCTCGAAAGGCAGATAATCCTTTCAACCAAAGGCTTAACTGAGAATCATTTTTGCCTGCCGGCTTTTTCATCAGACTATCTACCATTTCGCGCAAGGTATGTCGCCAAATATACTGATTATCAGTCCAGGGATCGATATAAACAAAAAAGGCGTAAGGGTTCAGTTTTCTCTTGAGACGTCCTAATAAATAACTTTTCCCTGAACCCGCATCTCCATCAAGCAAGACCGTTCGTGTATACTGATCTCTGATTACTAATCTGAGAACATCAGTCACCTGATTAATTACTTCTTGGTGAATTGAATCAACCGTGGCAGTTGTTTGCTTGTCTGCTAACCAAAAGTTTCCGGTTTTAAAGGTTACGGGATCAAAGGGGTTGACTTCTCGTTTTATAATTTCATCAATCTTTGCCATGATTATCTTTAGAAGTGATTACAAACAGAATTGGCGGCTATACTTAAACATAAGTCCGCTAGTTGACGATTATAAAAAATAAAGATCCCCCAATTTCTTGAGGAATCCCA
Organism: Coleofasciculus sp. G3-WIS-01; assembly: GCF_040223135.1. Lineage (NCBI taxonomy): Bacteria > Bacillati > Cyanobacteriota > Cyanophyceae > Coleofasciculales > Coleofasciculaceae > Coleofasciculus > Coleofasciculus sp. G3-WIS-01. The sequence continues at coordinate 31,030 of NZ_JAVJZI010000225.1, read as the reverse complement.
GCTTGAAGTTGTTCTGAGGTATAGTGCATCGCCTCAACTAATGAACTCAACTCAATTTTGTCTTCCCGTTGTAGGCGATAGAGGGCTTGATCTAAGTCATCCCTAGATAAGGGAGGTTGTAATTTCTGACGCAGATGAAAAATGGGTAAATAATTGTCGGTTCCTAGTTCTTTATCTAACTGCTGAATCAGTTGTAAAATTTCTGTATCTGTTGGTTTCTGGGCGAGTGCAGGTTCTGAACTCAACGAAGGTTGGGGTTGGGTGACAGTTACAGACGGATTCATTTGACTCGGAAGTGATTTTCGCAAAAACAGCAGATAATTCCCCAGCAGTTCTAAGCTAATTACTGGATTTGTCCCTTTTTTCGGGATATAATCCTCTCGTAGCTCATTGAGTCCTCGCTGAGTTATCCACACTTCAGCCTTTTGGCGTTTCAGTTGTTTTTCGACTTCAATCCATCCCCGTTCATCGAAGCGTTGTAAGATAGCATCGCGTTCGGCTGATTTCAACGAGTTGATATCGATTTTGCTGGGTTTGATTTTTCCCGATGCTTTACCTATACTGTTGAGTACCTTAAGTTCACTGGGAGAGAGGGGAACTTGATCCGGTTCCACATTCAACAGAGCGCGACCGGGTGGTAAAATTTTAACCGATGCGATTTCACGGGAGAAATCGACTAAACCCCGCGCTTCTAAATCGCGGACAATTTTGTTTTTGCCTTTGATGCTATTGAATACCTTTGCCGACAGCAGAGAACGATATTCTGGACACCCTAGCAGTTTCAGGAGAAATTTTAGCTCCTTGGTTTCCATGGAAATGCCTAACCTTATCTATCGTTAATTCTACTTTAGCTTGAGGGATGATCACAACGGCAAGGGTATCAACGCTGAAGGGGTAACAAGCCGCTCAAAAGCTTGACAGACAAAGCATTTTTTCCCTCAAGCCTCAAAAAGATGAGAGTTTATTGACAGGTTTATTGAGAATGAAAAGGTAAATAAGAGTGATAATCAGAAAGAGTAAGTACCAGCTCGCCTACTGAAATGGATCGGCTTTATAGCAGTACGCTCTCGCGTAGTTACAGTACAAAAGTTCTAATTTGCTTCGGATAAAGCTTTCATTTCTAATGTATAAATACACGCCTGAGGCAATGCCAGCATAATAAGTCCGGAAGAACCAATTTAACCCTGTTAAGTTATGTAAAATTCCCATCTCCCTTACATAAATAAAGGACAAATTTAGAAATGGTGATCAACTTAGCGATCGCTAAATCTTTCTTTGGGAATCCCTACGACTATGGGAGGCGGAGCCTCCCTATGATCATTCCCAGGCAGAGCCTGGGAACGAGGGTGTCTCTAGCTGCTAGCTAGATTACTGACGCCAAACTTCATCGACAACATCCCCTGATGAACCGACTAATTGGATATGCAAGGGCATTTGACCGAAGGCATGGGTGGAACAACTTAAGCAGGGGTCAAAAGCACGAATTCCGGCTTCAACTCGGTTTAATAACCCTTCAGGTATTTCATTCCCGTGGATGTAATGTTTGGCAATTTGTGCCACGGTTTTGTTCATCGCTAAGTTATTTTGACCCGTGGCAATAATCATGTTGACTTTCTTGATAATGCCATTTTCATCAACATTATAGTGGTGGAACAATGTGCCTCTGGGCGCTTCACTGACACCGATGCCTTCTAAATTGTTAATTCCGGCTTCAGCACGAGTGCGTTTAGAGACAATATCTGGATCTTCAACTAATTGTTCAATCCGTTCTAAAGCTGCCAGAATTTCCACTAAGCGGGCATAGTGATAGAAGAAGGATGAGGTGGCGACACCCCCGGCGCGATCGCGAAATTCTTGTAACTCCCGATCCGCGGCTTCCGTGCCCATGCGATCGCAGATATTCAGTCGGGCTAATGGACCCACCCGATAAATCCCATCCGGGTATCCTAAGGGTTTATAGTAGGGGAATTTCAAATAAGACCAGGGTTCAACCGCTTCACCCATAAAGTCTCGATAATCATCCTCACTGAGTCCATCGGCTACCATATTCCCTTCACTATCTTTAAAGCGAAGATGACCATCATAATGTTCCCAGACTCCATCTTTGCCGACTAACCCCATAAACAGGGAGGGGAACAAACCAAAGGTTTCTACCTCTGTAGAAAACTTATCCAATAACTGCTTAAACAGCCCCAGGGCGGTATCTAGAGTCCCACGGGATTCCGGTAAGCGATCGCGAATCCAGGCGCGTCCCTCTTCCGATAGAGGCGATCGCACGCCGCCAGGAACCGCCCAAGATGGGTGAATCTTCTTCGCCCCCAGCAGTTCGATCACCGTTTGACCAAACTGGCGCAAGCGAATCCCACTGCGGGCTAAATCCGGATCAGCCGCAATTAACCCAAACACATTCCGAGTCGCTGGATCACTATCCCATCCCAATAAAAAGTCAGGACTACTCAGATGGAAAAACGACAGCGCGTGAGACTGGGTAATTTGTCCCAAATTCATCAGCCGCCGCAATTTCTCACCCGCAGGCGGTACCTTCACCGCTTGAATTTTATCCCCGGTTTTCGCCGACGCCAGTAAATGACTCACCGGACAAATCCCACAAATTCGGGCAGTTATTCCCGCCATTTCCCACATCGGGCGTCCTTCACAGAACTTTTCAAAACCCCGGAATTCCACCACATGAAATCTAGCGTCTTCCACTTCCCCCGCATCATCGAGAAAGATAGAAATTTTCGCGTGTCCTTCAATACGAGTAACCGGATCAATAACAACTGTTTTAGCCATAACATTACCCTTGTTTATTTGTTTCTTTGTCCTTTGTTTATTTTCTTGGTTAATTATTGTTTGTCATCAACTATCAACTTTAACCAATGACAAAGGACATAAGACGAATGACCAATGACTATCCAAACTTAATCATTTCCCGTCCTTCCATTACGGGTTTTTCACCTCGCAGTAAAGGTTCGATTGTTGCTTGAATTCGGTCGGCTGGTGGTGGACAACCGGGCATAAATAAATCAACGTGAACCACCTCATGCACAGGGCGCACGCGGTCTAGTAATTCTGGGACAATTCCAGGGAATTTTGGTAATTGGGGATTAGCGTCTCCCAACTCCAAATAACAGCGCTTCAGCACAGGTTCTGCCCCTCCCAACATATTCCGCAGGGCGGGTACATTCGCGGTTACAGCACAATCGCCAAAGGAAATCAAGAATTTAGTGCGTTTTCTGGCTATGCGAATTAACTCTAAGTTTTCTTCATTCGCGATACCCCCTTCTACTAAACAAACATCCACGTCTTCGGGGTAGTCTTTAATATCAGAAGCCACGGGGCTAAAAACCACATCAACTTTCTCCGCCAATTCCAGTAGCCACTCGTCTAAATCCAGAAAGGACATGTGACAGCCGGAACAGCCACACAACCAAATAGTCGCCAGTTTTATCTTTGCCATGTTTTATTTCTCCCATAATTGGTGATTTGTCATTCGTCATTGGTTAGCTCCCCCTGCTCCCCCTGCTCCCCCTGCTCCCCCTGCTCCCTCTGCTTCTCTACGTCACCGCGTCCATTTATGGTCTTCCCGTGCTGTGACCAAAAATTCTACTTTCCCTCTGTCTTTTTCCATTTCTGCGACTGTAGAACCTTTGCGGAAAATAGAACCTGTGGGACAAGCATCTACACACTTACCACAAGAGGTACAGGCTTCCACCTCTCCCCAAGGTTGAGCTAACCCGCTAATTACACGGGAAGCCGGACCCCGCCCTGCCACATCCCAGACGTGGGCGCCTTCGATTTCATCACAGACTCGCACGCATCGGGTACAGAGAATACAGCGGTTGTGATCGATGCCGAAGCGATCGTGAGACACATCCACCCCTCGTTCTGGAAAGCGGTAGGGGAAACGGGTGTGATCCATCCCCACCTCAATTGCCACATCTTGTAGTTGGCAATTGCCATTGGCTACACAGATGGCACAGATGTGATTGCCTTCGGAGAACAGCATCTCGACAACCATGCGGCGGTATTCTTGGATCGTTTCGGTATTGGTATGAACTTTCATTCCCTCTGCTACCTCAGTAACGCAGGCAGGGAGGAGTTTGTTACTACCTTCAATCTGCACTAAACACAACCGACAAGCGCCCACATCGGTAACCCCTTCTAGATGGCACAATGTAGGGATATGGACACCTGCTTCTTTGGCTGCGGTTAGGAGGGTGGCGCCTTCTTCAATGGCGAGATCAACACCATCAATTGTCAATGTTTTTACTGACATATCATTTTTCGTCCTTTGTCATTGGTTATTGGTCATTTATCATTGGTCATTCGTCAACAAACTTATAACTTATGACTGTGAATAAGGGCGGGTTTTGTTTTTCCGTTATCGGTGGGGAGGGCGGGTTTTGTTTTTCCTTTATCGGTGGGGAGGGCGGGTTTTGTTTTTCCGTTATCGGTGGGGAGGGCGGGTTTTGTTTTTCCTTTATCTGTGAATATCTGAATTTTGTCCCTAAACCCGCCCCGACAATTGACTGATGACTTATGACTTCACTGCCACTTTTCCATTCGGGCTATCCTGAAGCAGTGCCAGATACTCATCCCGGAAATAGTGCAACGTACTCATGACCGGATTGGGTGCGGTTTGACCCAAACCACATAGACTGGTGTCTTTTACCATGCCACAGAGCTGTTCAAGCTGTTCAATATCCCTCATCGTGGCTTCTCCCTTGAGGATCTTGGTCAGCGCTTGGTACATTTGCACTGTTCCCACCCGACAGGGAATGCATTTACCGCAAGTTTCTCCGCGACAGAATTCCATGTAAAACTGGGCAACCTCAATCATACTGGTGGTTTCATCCATTACCACCATACCGCCGGAACCCATCATTGAGCCGATTTTAGTCAAGGAGTCGTAGTCTACAGGGGTGTCGAGGAGTGATGCGGGAATGCAACCACCAGAAGGACCACCTGTCTGCACCGCCTTGACTTCACCATCGGGTACGCCGCCACCCATTTCTTCAATGATTTCCCGCAGGGTGATACCCATGGGAACTTCAATCAAACCATTGTTGCGGATTTTACCCGTGAGGGCGAACACTTTCGTACCTTTGCTCTTTTCGGTGCCGATATTGGCGTACCATTCGGCTCCTTCCCGAATAATGGCAGCAATATTAGCAAAGGTTTCGACATTATTAATTAAAGTAGGACATCCCCATAAGCCCGATTGCGCGGGGTAGGGGGGGCGGGGGCGAGGCATTCCCCGTCCGCCTTCTACGGAGGCGATTAAGGCGGTTTCTTCACCGCAGACGAAAGCACCTGCACCGATACGGATATCAACTTTAAAGTCAAAGGGAGAGCCGAAGATTTGACTCCCTAGAAGGCTGAGTCTTTTGGCTTGCTTGATTGCCTTTTGCAGGCGATCGATCGCGAGAGGATATTCAGCCCGGACATAGATGAAAGCTTGTGTAGCACCAACCGCATAACCTGCGATCGCCATTCCTTCTAGAACCCGATGGGGGTCACTCTCTAACACCGAGCGATCCATGAACGCACCGGGATCACCCTCATCAGCATTACAGATAACATATTTTTGCTCCCCAGGCATCTTCGCCATGGTTGCCCATTTCAATCCCGTGGGATAGCCGCCGCCACCGCGTCCCCGCAACCCACTCTTGCTGATTTCATCGACAACCTCCGCCGGGGTCATATCATGAATAACTTTATAAAGGGATTGATACCCCCCCGCCGCAATATATTCTTCAATCCGTTCTGGGTCAATTTTGCCACTGGTTTCCCGGACGATTCGCATTTGGCGAGCAAAAAAGGGGTGATTCAGATCGCCCTCATCTGCCGTGGCTGTCCCGCCGTTAAGTGCTTCAATAATACTAGCGGCATCATCGGGAGTTACTTCCTCATATAGTTTTTCCTGGGGATCGATTTCCACCAAAGGACCTCGCCCACAGAACCCCATACAACCGACACCAACTACTTGCACGCGATCGCCTAATCCTGCTGTTTTAACCGCTCCCTCTAAATTTTTCTTTACACCCAAGGAATTTGCCGCTTGGCAACCCGTTGAGGTACAGCAATGTACCCGGATGCTTTTTTGCGCCTTGCGTTCTTCCTCAGCAATTTCTTGCAGTTCCGTTAAGTCCATCTTTTTCTCTCCTCATCAGTTATGGAATCAACCCACCCGCACAAAATTCATCATTCCATCCATCCCTTCACCTTCTCCAGTGCCAATTCTGCGGTTTGTTTCGGCGCAACTGTGCCATCAAACACCACGGCTGGGGCGATACCGCAGGCACCGAGACAACGGGCGCTGAGCAAGGACATTTCGCCATCGGGGGTAGTGTCGCCCACTTTGATGCCAAGATGCTCCTCTAGTGCCGATAACACTTGTCCGCCGCCTTTGACGTAACAAGCCGTACCCGTACAAACCACACAAGTATGAGTGCCACCGGGCTTCAGGGAGAATAGGTGATAAAATGTCGCCACCCCATACACCCGACTCAGGGGGAGTTTTAGCCCTCGTGCGACATACAGCAACACGTCCTCCTCCAGATAGCCAAAGGCTTCCTGTGCTTTATGGAGAACTTCAATCAAAACATCAGGACGATACTGAGCCCGCTTCATAGTGATATCTAGGACTTTGAAGCGCTTATCACCACTGGGATGTCCTGTCTTGGCTTCCTTTGGTTTTTTCGCCGCCGTGGTGTCTGCACGAGCCGTGGGCGCAGTTGCCATAGTTAACTCTCCTTTATTTGAGTATCTGTAGGGTGGGTAAATGCCCACCCCACAACAGGTTTACACCGCAGGTACGGCAGGTTGGGTATCGGTTATATTGGTGTCACCGATCGCACCATTGCCGTTGACGGTTTCTAGATCAGGAAGCTCTCCCAAGTCGCCATAATAGGCTTTGGTGAGGATTTCCTTAAGATCTTCAATCAAGGGATAGCGGGGGTTCGCGCCAGTACACTGATCATCGAATGCCTGATCCGCCACTTCGTCAAGTTTGGCGAAATATTCCGCTTCACTTTCCTTAATCACATCCTTGAGGGCAGCAGGAACGCCCACCTGACGCTTGAGTTCCTCAATTGCCCCAATCAGATGATTCACTTTCTCCTCTTCGGTATCGCCGCCCAAGTGCAGGTAATCGGCAATCCGAGAATAGCGCCATTTGGCATTGGGATACTTGTACTGGGAGAATGTCGCCTGCTTAAAGGGCGCATCCGTGGCGTTGTAGCGAATAACATGGGAAATTAACATGGCATTCGCTAACCCGTGGGGGACATGGAAGATTGCCCCTAATTGGTGTGCCATGGAGTGACAGATGCCCAGGAAACTATTGGCAAACGCCATTCCCGCCATCGTGGCGGCATAATGCATTTTCTCCCGCGCCTTGGGATCATTTGCACCATTTTTGTAGGCTGAAGGCAGGTATTTAAAGATTAGGCGGGTAGCTTCGAGTGCCAACCCATTGGTATATTCACTGGCTAACACCGAGACATAGCCTTCTAATGCGTGACTCAAGGCATCAAGTCCCCCGAACGCGGTGAGACTCTTGGGCATATTTAGGACTAATTCGGGGTCAACGATCGCCATATTTGGCGTTAGGGCATAGTCTGCCAAGGGATACTTGATATTGTTGCGGCGATCCGTTACTACCGCAAACGGTGTGACTTCTGAACCCGTTCCCGATGTCGTGGGAATTGCCACCATTATCGCTTTCTCACCCAGGGGGGGGAGTTCATACACCCGCTTGCGGATATCCATGAACCGCATCGCGAGTCCTTCAAATTCAATCTCTGGATGCTCATACATCAGCCACATAATTTTGGCAGCATCCATGGGCGAACCCCCACCCAAGGCGATAATCACATCGGGCTTGAAGGTGTTCATCAACGTCAATCCCCGTTGTACGGTTTCTAAGGAGGGGTCTGGCTCTACGTCATAGAAGATATCGTATTTGATCCCAATTTCAGCCAAAACCTCTTCGAGGCTAGCCGTCATCCCCAGATCGTAAATGGGTTTGTCGGTGACAATAAATGCCCGTTGCTTCCCAGCTAACTCCCGCAGCGCTACGGGCAAAGACCCATACTTAAAGTACACCTTGGGCGGTATCCGGAACCATAGCATATTTTCCCGCCGTTCCGCGATCGTTTTTATGTTCAGCAGGTGTTCCGGTCCAACGTTTTCACTGATGGAGTTCCCTCCCCAGGTGCCGCAGCCTAGTGTCAGGGAGGGATCAAGACGGAAGTTATAGATATCCCCGATCGCACCTTGGGATGAGGGGGTGTTAATTAAGACGCGAGACGCCTGAACTTGGTCTTCAAACCGTTTAATATGTTCAACATTCGCTGGATTGGTATACAGAACCGCCGTATGTCCTCGTCCGCCAAATTCCACTAACTCTCCAGCTTTATCTACCGCATCCTCAAAGTTTTTGGCACGATACATTGCCAGGATGGGCGAGAGTTTCTCGAAGGAAAAGGGTTCGTCTATGCCAATCTTTTCTACTTCCCCAATAATCACCCGGGTTTGTTCCGGTAAGGAAAATCCGGCTAATTCGGCTAACTTTTCCACAGGTTGACCAACAATTTCGGCATTTAAACGCCCATCGACAATAATTTTACTCCCCAGTTTTTCCCGTTCCTCTGACTTCAGGAAGTAAGCACCGCGATTAATAAATTCTTGGCGAACTTCCTCGTAAACATTATCTAAGACAATCACCGACTGCTCACTGGCGCAGATCATGCCATTGTCAAAGGTTTTACTCAGAATAATCGAAGAAACCGCCATTTTAATGTGGGCGCTGGAGTCAATCACGGCGGGCGTGTTTCCTGCACCAACACCCAGAGACGGATGACCCGAAGAATAGGCGGCTTTCACCATTCCCGGACCCCCTGTCGCCAGGATCAGCTTGATATCGGGGTGCTGCATTAAAGCTTGGGAAAGAGACACCGTTGGTTCATCAATCCAGCCGATAATATGCTCAGGTGCCCCAGCCGCTACCGCCGCGTCTAAGACGACTTTTGCCGCTTCCAGGGTGCATTGTTTGGCACGGGGATGGGGGGAGAAGATAATCCCATTGCGGGTTTTTAGGGCAATCAGTGCCTTAAAAATCGCGGTCGAGGTGGGGTTGGTGGTGGGTACGATCCCCGCTAAAATACCAACGGGTTCAGCAATTTTCTGGAAACCGAAGGATTTATCCTCTTCTACAACGCCACAAGTTTTGTCGTGTTTGTACTTGTTGTAGATCATTTCCGAGGCAAAGTGGTTTTTAATCACTTTGTCTTCAACGACTCCCATGGCGGTTTCACTAACTGCCAGTTTTGCTAGAGGAATACGGGCAGCATTGGCAGCGAGTGCCGCTTTTTTAAAGATGGCATCGACCTGCTCTTGAGTGTAGCTAGCGTATTGGGTTTGAGCTGCTTTAACCCGTTTAATTAATTCTTCGAGTTCCTGATGGTTTGTGACTTTAATCATGTTGGTTGCGGTAAGTTTCGTCATGGGTCAATATTTAATGTCCCTCACACCCACTATTGATTTGGTTCTTGTTATTTCTCGTTTACTAATCGGGCAGATTTCCCAGCTAAAGCGACTGAGTTTCTCCCTGAATAGCAACCATAGTTTTGCCACTTACTTTTGCTTGCACCCTTACATTTGCGTCATGGCAAACTGAGCTACTCCCAGTATAAAGTGGGTAGGACTTCATAAAAATCTCCTCATTGGAATACTCAAATTTGCTCCGGCTAATCCCCTAGAATGATTCGATTCAACAATAATTAATCAGATCGTTGATTAATCAGACAGTTCCTCCCCATGCAGTATAGACCAAGAATTCATGACTAGGGTAGTCCAGGGAATCTCAGGAATACTTTTTCCTCCCGTCACACTTACTATACTATCTCGAACGAGGGATTCATACATTAATAAATCAATGAAATTTTTAGGATTGCGCTAGACTTTAGCCTCCTGGATTTTAGAATTTCTTAATAAACAACGCTCTAGTTGTTCAAACGCCAGACTAGCTTTTTTCAACCAACCAAAACTGTTAACCATGAACCAAGCATCGGACAAGGCGTCTGCATGTCCTTAATAGCACTTGCAGTATCGGTTTGTCGATAGGGGGAGAATTACCCCGGATGGGACTATGTTCCTCTATCTCCAGACGTAAACGTTGCAATTTTAAAATAAACTTAACACAATGAAATTATTCTTTTAATCTTGATAGGCGATGACGACCACCGATGAACTAAAATCCCGCCCCTTACCTCCCGGTCATTTCGGTTTACCGCTGATTGGGGAAACAATCCAGTTTTTCCGTGATCCCGACTTTGCCAAGAAGCGTCATCAAAAGTATGGGTCGATATTCAAAACCAAGTTATTTGGACGTCCCACGGTGATGATTAGTGGTGCAGACGCCAACCGCTTCGTCCTCACCCATGAGAACCAGTACTTTACCAGCACCTTCCCCCCCAGTACAAAAGTACTCTTGGGACCGGCGTCTCTAGCAGTACAGGGCGGTTCAGACCATCTGCAACGGCGCAAGTTACTCTCCCAAGCCTTTCAACCTAGGGCGTTAGCGGGATATTTGACCGCTATGACAGAAATTGCCGAGGGTTATTTACACAAATGGGAGCGTCTGGATACATTGACATGGTATCCAGAATTGAGAGACTTGACCTTTGATATCGCCTGCAAATTGCTGGTTGGGGTAGATTCCGCCTCAGAAACGCTTATGGTAAAATGGTTTGAAGAGTGGTGTGCGGGATTGTTTAGCATTGCCTTACCCTTACCTTGGACGAAATTTGGTCGTGCTTTGCATTGCCGCAAGCAACTACTAAACCAGATTGAGCAGATCATACACCAACGTCAGCAATCCAGTGATTCAGGTCAAGATGCATTGGGACTGCTATTGCAAGCGCGGGATGAAGAGGGTAATAGTTTGAGTTTAGAGGAACTCAAAGACCAAATCTTGTTGTTACTCTTTGCGGGTCATGAAACGTTAACATCTGCACTGGCGTCTACTTGTCTATTATTAGCCCAGCATCCAGATATTTTAGCCGCCGTCCGCACCGAACAACAGCAACTGAATCTGCAAAGTCCATTGACGATGGAGGATTTAAAGCAGATGACCTATCTCGAACAAGTCCTCAAGGAAGTCATGCGCTTGATTCCCCCCGTTGGCGGTGGGTTTCGGGAAGTGATTCAGTCCTGCGAGTGGAACGGTTATCAGCTACCAAAAGGATGGTCGGTTCAATATCAAATTAGCAGAACCCATCAAGATAGCGGTGTTTATACGCAACCGGAACTATTTGACCCAGAACGGTTTAACCCTCAAAGGGCGGAGGATAAAGCCAAGCCCTTTAGTTATGTAGCCTTTGGCGGTGGGGTACGCGAATGTTTGGGGCGGGAGTTTGCTAAATTGGAGATGAAATTATTTACCGCGTTGTTAGTGCGAGATTATCAGTGGGAACTGCTTCCGGAACAGGATTTGGACATGGTTACAATACCGACACCCCACCCCCGCGATGGTTTGCGGGTTAAGTTTTGGCGGCGATAGGGACACAAGTAGGTCTTTGTCACTGATGAATAACCACAGGCGTTCCTACAGACGCCCAATTATATAACCACTCGGCGTGATCAACTGCTACATTCACACAACCGTGACTCATCGGAGTCCCAAAGTTATTGTGCCAATAAGTCCCATGAATGGCATAGCCACCTTGGTAATACATGGTATAGGGAACATTAGAAACATCATAACCGGGACCACGCATGCGATCGCGCCGCAGCTTGGTTTGAATGTTAAAGACGCCGGTACGGGTAGGTGTAGCGCTTTTCCCGGTGGAGACAATCACCGCATAGACTTGAGCCCCCCCTTCCCACGCGATTAACCGTTGATTGCTTACATCAATTTGAATCCAGCGCTGGTTCGTATTTTGCAGCGCCGTCATTTTGCTGGCAATCTGTTCATTTTGGGGTGTGGGATGGGCGACAGGTGTATTAAACCCAAAGACGGTTATGGCTAAGGCGACACCCGCGAGGAGGGTTCCTGAACGGCGCAGCCACTTTTTAGACCTGATGGTTTTCATGGAAACTTCTGAGGTAACAGCATCATCCTCTTAGTTCCATTTTATGGATCATCGTTAAATTGAGATCGAAGTTTTTTCGCCCGTTGGGTAATCCCTTGCCAATCCCCAGACGCGATGAGGGGTTTGGGAAACAAATCTCCCGCCAAACCGACCGCGATCGCACCGGCTGTGATAAAGTCTTTAGCATTGGCGAACGTTACGCCACCTGTAGGAATCAGGGGAATATGACCCAAAGGTCCTTGTAAGGCTTTGATATAACTGACACCGCCTACCGCCTGGATAGGAAACACCTTAACGCAACTTGCCCCCGCATCAATAGCGGTAACAATTTCACTGGGAGAAAGTGCACCGGGAACGATGGGAACTCCAGCGTTAACAGCCGTATTAATTAGACTGGTATTGGTATGAGGAGTAAACAGAAACTCAGCCCCCGCATCAATAGCTTGATGTACTTGTTCCAGATTTAATAATGTCCCTGTACCAATCGTACAGTTTGGTAACTCTTGGCGCAGATGACGAATTAATTCAGCAGCCGCGTCTGTATTCCAGGTAATCTCAATTAACTTTATTCCTCCTGCGGCTACCGCCAGCGCCATTTTACGTCCTAACGATTGGTCAGACGCCCGAATTACGGCAATGGTACGATGCTCTTGCAGAAGAGTCAACCAAGATTGATTTGATATACTCACAATTTTATTGATGCTTACTGATGTCACCGACTGCGTTCGTAGTTGCGCTGTATTCGCCCTAAAGGGAGCATGTCACCTTTGTAGGTTGGGTTGAGGTACGAAACCCAACGAGAGCAGGTTAGCTTGAAGGTTATGTGCTTTCCCTGACATGCTCCCGCCCTACAGGCTTAAAAGCTGACTACAAACTCTTAATTCAGTGACAATCACTATAGATTGAGTCGTATAAATAATTCAAGGACTATAGTCAGGGCTTCAGAGTTATTTTACAGGCTAAAGCCCTTACTACGAACTACAAACTAATTCACCGCTTAGCTGTAGCCGTTTGCAGCCATTGCTGTAACTGTTGCTTAACCTGTCGTTCCCTTTGAGCAACGGTTGCACCAGCTTCACCCATCTTATTCTCAAACTCAGCTTGCTTGTATTCTACAACACTTGGTTCTACAGTTTGAGATTGTGCTTTTACTTGGTTGTACCAGGCGGCAAAATTCTCTAGGCGCTGCTTCAAACGCTCATAGCGATTGCGCTCAATTTCAGCCCCGTTGATATCACGATTAACCTCGTGATTATTCATCGTAGCATATTGATGCTGCACATCCGTATAGGCTTGGCGCAAATAGGGCAACAGGCGATTTTTAAGCGCTTTGGAGACGGCGATAACGATAGCTTTGGAACGAAGCCCAGGTGTTTTTGGCGTGGCTTCATCGTTTTCGTTCTCGATTTTATTTACCCTTGCCAAAATCTCCGATAAGTTTTCTTGAAAAATCCCGCGAATTTCACCCGTTCCGTCTTTCACCTCAGCCAAGGTTTTCGAGAAAGCCTCTTGGACAATTTCTTGAATTCGTTCTGCCCGTTCCCTTTCTGCGGATTTAGCTTTTTGAAACTCAGTGGTGATGCGTTCTTTAGTAGAGTGAGACATTTTTTATCCCTCGTTGCTTTGATTAAGTCGGTTTCGAGACTTCTGCTAAAAAGCTTTTCTACTCCCAATTTAATCTTGCCAAATTTATCCCTAACTTTCCGGTGTGGTTTACCCACAGTTTTGGCGTATTAATCCGACAAAGGGTAGGGAAACTACAACATCAGGTACGGATATCCGACGATTGAGCTTGTTTCATCAACTATTCAGTTGAGGCGGATTCCTGTTCCCCCCTTTCAAAGGGGGGCTAGGGGGGATGCTGACAGGTGTAGGTTTTTTACTGTGGGGTGGGGGCAAGACAAGGAGGACAAGGAAGGAAAGAAGACAAGGAAGAGAAGAATTGTATAGTTCAAGACGTATTTATGGAAAAAGATTGTCGTAGAAATAAACCATTCAAGGAAATACCTTTACCACAAATTAAATTGGCAATAATATTAATTAACCCTTGTAGAAAACAAGAGATATTCCTCTCTTGTTTTCTTGAATCTGATTTTAAATTTATCCGAGAATTAGGCTTAAGTTTATCATTTAAATTTTTTGATAAATGTTGCTGTTCTTCACTCCATACAGTTACGGGCGGGTTTAGGAAATACTGGCGTGGCACAGCTAAAATGGCGGGATAGATTTGACGGTGAAATTGGGCGCACGCCGTGCGCCCCTACAATGCTAATCCAGCAAATTAGGTTTGCCACGCCACTACAGTCAGTTATTGGTGAAATAACTGAGCAACAAAACCCGCCCTTATGCTTAAATCTTACACCACTCGAATTAAACCGCCTTTAAAACCCAAAGACCAATGCGAAAGTCGTCTTTAGAGGACTGGATAAGAGTTCTAGTCCATTTTAATGGACTTAAGCTATTAGCCCGGAGTTTGAACTCTGGGCGGGCGTCTCACATTCGCGTTATCCAGAATCCTCTTTTTCCAGCAAAGACAATAAATTCAATTCCTTATTCACTACATACATCACCGGATTCTTCTGCTTAATCACATTACCCTCTTGCACCGCTCGTTTTAACCAATCCTCCATTTGTCCTTTTCGTACCTGCAACGATTCAGCCAGAGATTTCGCATCTTGAGGTTGCTCTAACTGGTTGAGGATAAAGGGTAAAACCGCTTCATAGATATCTTTTGCGGATAAATTAATAAAAATCTTTTTATCCCCGCCTAAACCATCTCCGGCTGAGGATTTCTCAGACTCTATTACTCCCTCATCAACTTTGCTTTCTTCAGCCTCAGCTATAGCCGCATCTAAAAGTATACGCAACGGTTTATTCCAAGGGGCTTCTGGAAAAAATAGCGCTCCCTTTTCCAGTAATTTATGATTCCCTTCAGGTACAGTTCCCTGCATTCGTACAAAAACCGGGACATCTTTTACCTGTCTCAACACCTCAGTCGCCCCCGCCCAGGTTCCACCTTTACCAACAGCAGAACTAATCACTAACGCATAATCAGCTAACGCATAAATATACTTATTTCGCCCCATAGCATTACCCGCGCTGAAACTCGCTTCGGGGTCATAAGCAGACACTAATGTCAGTCTACCTTCTTTAATTCCAGCACGATACTTACTCGCCACAGCCGCCTTCGTTAAACTATCAGCAAGTACGCCCACAGCGTTCCCACCTGCTGCTAATATACCTAACATGGAAGCTTGATCTACTCCACGCGCCCCACCAGAAATCACATTAATTCCTTGTTCAGCACATGTCTGGACAACTCTTTCAGTATAATTGAGTCCTTCTTGATCAACATCACGAGAACCCACTATAGCCAACCCAGCTTGAGAAAGCAATTCTCTATTCCCAATTCCATAGAGAATCGCGGGTGCATTATGCTTCAATCTTTGCTTCAGATATTGAGGATAAGAAGCGTCACCTCGTCCCAATATCCATAACCCCTGATTCGTCCACTTTTCCACCGCCAAACCTAGCATAACACCGCGCTCAAGTAAAGCGAATAACCGCTGAGAATCAAGCTTACCAATGGTAATTTGAGATAAGCGATTTTTCAGGGTTTGCTCAAGCAAATCCTCCGGAATCATGTCATTTTCCAGCAACCAACTCGCTACCGTATTATACTCGCTCAGGGTTAAGGGTTTGGGTTCAGTTTGACGATTTTGTCCAAAGCTGGCACACAATAATAAAATGGCTTGAGTATTGGGTGACAGCAGATGGTAATCCATAATCTTCTAATTTGCCTACGTTAACGAATTGAGTGCCAATGCTAACGGAAAAACTGAACCACTTCCAGCCTGACGTAACAGTGCAGCAATGACAGTGAATGTCCAACGTGAATCTACCATATCATCAATTAAGAATACTGCACCCTTCATGCCTTGCCAAGGGTTCACTTCAAAGACACCATCGAGGTTATGGGCTTGTTGGTAACTATTCCCCATCTGTTTTTGTGGCTGAGTCTGGCGAACTTTCTGCACAATTGGCTGAAAGGGTAATTGTAATTGATGGGCAAGTCTTTGGGCAAAATTTGGCACAAGTTGTGGATGAAGTAAGGAAGGAACACAAGTTACCCAAGTAGGAAAAGGTTGAGGGTGCCAACGTCGAATCATCTCAAATGCACCCTGCACCAAGGCGTCGTCAAAATCATGATTATGGTATTTCCCTTGTTTAACTAATTCTCCCCAACCTGCATCCCCCCAAAGTGATAATGCTCGTCCGGGTTCAGCGCGTAAATTGTCGCGAATTTTCCCAGAAAACCCATAACTAGGGAGCGCTTTAGATGCCCATTGTTTACGAGGTTCGATAATTTGGTCACTACGACGGAGATACTGAATTGCTTGATTAACTCGGTCTAGTGAATAGGTTTCGGGTAATAACGGTCTACCCAAGCATACCGCACATTTACCGCAAGGCGTTGGCTGGGGATCATCTAATTCTCTGGCGAGAAATGTCATCAAGCATTCTCGACTGTTCATATAGTCCAACATGCGAGTTTGTTCTTGGCGACGAATTTGGGTTAACTGTTGAATTTTCTCTGTATCCGGTTGATAAAATACGGGCGTCGCATACCATTTAGAGCCTTGCTTGGTTACGGGTGCAGGGGACTCCAGGGATAACAGTTTCAATACCTTCTTAATTTGCCCATTCGAGAGATTGAGATGCTGCTCGATTTGGGGAACTGACAATCCATCTTCGGCTTGTTCTAATGCCTTTAAAACATCCTGAACATGAGCCTCTGGCGGAAAGGCAGTTTGAATAAAATAATCAGTAATTTCCTGATCTTCATCCCCACTGAGCAGAATTCCATAAGCTTGCTCTACCGCTCTCCCGGCTCGTCCGACTTGTTGGTAATAATGAACCACAGAACCCGGACGCTGGTAGTGAATAACAAATCCTAAATCCGGCTTATCAAACCCCATTCCTAAAGCGGTTGTAGCGACTAAAGCTTTAATTTTGTTGTTAATTAGTTGGTCTTCTAAGATTAAACGCTGTTCATGGGTTAGAGCCGCATGGTAGGCTTGAGCATGAATCCCTTGCTGATTTAACCAATCGGCAACTCGTTCGGTATCTTTGATAGTTAGGGCGTAAATAATCCCACTTCCGGGTAAATTTGGTAGCTGTTCAGCTAACCACGCCATACGTGCGGCGGGACTCGGTAATTTAATGGTTTGTAATTGTAAACTTTTTCGGGTAAGAGTACCTCTGGATACAAGCAAATTGGCACCCAGTTGAGTAATAATATCGTTAACCACACGGTTATTTGCCGTGGCGGTTGTGGCGAGGGCGGGAATGGTTTGAGGAAGCGCTTGCAAAACACGGACAATGCGCCGATAGTCGGGGCGAAAATCATGTCCCCAGTCTGAGATACAATGGGCTTCATCAACAACAAATAACCCAATTCGTTGCGATATGGGTAACAGAATGGTTTGGCGAAAGTCTTCATTAGCGAGTCGTTCGGGAGAAATGAGCAGAATATCAATGATTCCTGCTTGTAATTGAGTGTTAATCTGTTCCCATTCTTCGGGATTACTGGAGTTAATCGTGGCGGCGTTAATATTAATGCGTTCAGCGGCGACAATTTGATTTCGCATCAACGCCAGGAGGGGTGAAATCAGCAGAGTGGGACCTGTATTATTATCACGCAGCAAGCGAGTAGCGAGAAAGTAGACAATGCTTTTCCCCCAGCCTGTGCGTTGTACAACCAGGAGCCGCGATCGCGCTAAAATTATGCTAGCGATGGCTTCCCATTGTCCATCCCGAAATTGAGCGGTTGGGTTGTTGAGGGCTTGGCGCAGCAGCGATAGTGCTTGGGCTTTCAGTTGGGTTGTCATATCGATACGCCGTGTTGAGTGAAGTTAAGGGTTTTCTGAAGCAATGTTATTGGTAAAACCCGCCTCGACTGTCCTTAAATTCTAGCTATTCTAGCATCAAGCGCCAAGAACTTTAGTTCTTGGCTTATAGCGCAAGTCATCTAAAGATGACTATAATTATGTTCCAACAGTAGGCTAGATTATTTTGGTTTTTAGTTGTTTTGTTAAAGTAAGCGCTGGATCAAGTCTAATAATTTTAACGTTAATTTGCCCTAAACAATAAAACAATAGCATATTTCTATTAATTAGCTAAGTAGGGGACAAGGTTGTATTGCCTCCCTACCTGAAATTCGATCATTAATGCAGTTTTTATACCCGTATACTGAGTTTATCCAAAAACTGGATAATCACCCTTTCCAGCGGTCTATATTGAATCCTTTGAACAAATTTAGTTAATGGGTTGAGTTCAATAACATAATTCCCAATTTGAATTCCCAGAGGTGCTAAATGCTTACCGGATAGTTCCTGGTGCAGTAAGGGAAACTTGCCCTGCTTTAAATAATCAATGAGCCACAGCACATCACTATTTCTTCTGTGTTCCTCATCTTTAAATCTGTCCTGCTCACTTCCAGCAATTGTATCCCTGTCAAATGAAATAATGCCTGTTAAGTTAAACAGTGGGCTTTTGCTGATGTAGCATAACGTTTGTTCCCTGGTGGGAATTACACCCAGGTTTTTTGAGTCAAGGAAACGGGCGATGAAAGCTAGAGGTCGAGGAATGGCACTTTGCGTATCACTAATATCAGGTGCGATGAGTAAAGAGGGTTGACCTTTGATAGAACGTTGTAGGTCAGGACTATCCATAAAACTCTGTTCAATTTGGCGAATCTGGCTGTCCGCGTCTGAATTACACCGCTTTAAAATATCTCGCCATCTGTCGCCACTTAAAAGCTCTAAAAGGGCGATGTACTTGCACCCTAAACTGTGACCTACCCAAAAATAGTTTTTTTGATTTTGATAAACTTCAGTTGGATAGTTAAGTTTCTTGGCAATTTGGGAAATTTCCTGGGACAGAACTTTCTGTTCTTTTAACAAATTAATTGAGACAGACCAATGGCGAAAGGTAAACCGGAAGGGTAGAGCAATGATGGTATAACCTTCGTTAAACAACGCTTTTAATAAATAGCGATAAAAAACTGTGGGAAAACTGCCAAAGAAAGCACCGCCGATAAATTGAATAACACCTTTGGGATTGGGATGAATAGCAACCCAACTAAAGGAAAGGGGCGAAAATTTGATTTTCTCGTTCATATCAGTTAATTTTGCTTTTAGGGGGGTAGGAGAAATCTGAATAGGTAGTAAGCCGAAGGAAAATTGGTATATTTCCTAAGTATGGTAGTAGAGACGTAACCTGCTACATCTCTACTATCTTTTTGGTCAAAATCTAGATTGACACCGACTGGATTACGGTTTAAGCTGTGATTATTTAACGGCTTGGAGCTTGGGTTTCTAACTCACTAATCCGTTCCACCATCGCGGTTAAAACCTGTTGCAAGCTATCGGTTGTGCTTGAGATTGATCCATTGCCCAAATTCTGGGGGTTAAGATTAATCAGATCAGGATTTTCTCGGATAATTTCGGCTAATCCAGGATCAAGATCAAGGATTTCCGGGGGAAGTTGCCGTATCGGAAAACTTGGGAATTTAAACTGAGTTAGCGTAACTTTAGAACCGCCTGTAGCCGTGGGAAGTGCATAAGCAAGTTGATCAAAGTCTGTATTGCTTTCGGGGAACTTGTTCGGCAAGAATGTTCCTCGTTGCTGAGGAGTCAGCAACAAGTCAAAGGAGCTAGAACCAAATAAATTGGCTAGGGAAAGCGTAACAAATCCACGTATTTCAGTATCTGCCTTGTCAACAACCTCTTTTTTGGTCACATCAGGCTGTAAGAGAAATAACCCGGTATCGTGTGCGCCAATTTCAATCATATAAGTTTGGGTCTTTCGGGTTGAACTCATGGGCTTTAATAGCTCATTGGAACCCGCGACATCAAAAAACGCAAGTAGGGGTTGGCTGCTTAAGTTGGGAGACTGAGCGGTGAAGTTCACTCTCAATTTTACAGGAACACTGCTATTGAGATTAGAAATTGTCAAAAAGTAGCCTTGGATAATAGTCCGACCCGCCCCTAATATGTCAGCATTTTTCTGAACCAAGGGTTTAACCAAAAGCTCGAATGTAGAAATAACTGTGGATACAGCCATTAGCTTGAAACTCCTTTAATAGAACATCAGAATTGAGTACCGCTTCCGAGAAATTCACAATGGTTTGATTGTCAGCATTTCAGTAAGGCTTGACTGATCAATTGATTTCCGCCGCGCTGTACTTAGTGATTAACCGGGTTGTCCCTCGGTTATTACTAGAAACGAGGATTAAGGGGGGACTATTCCAGATTGATACAAAACTTTACATTAGGAGTTGAAGCGGCTACACAAACCAAGAGGAGGCGATTGAAATCGCGGAACCACACAAACAAAGTCCGCCTGCGCGGACTAAACTATAACGGGGGTAGCTAACCCGGATTTGGCGTAAGTTCTGTAAGTTATGACTTATGACGGATGACTTCTCCTACAGTAAGCGGCTAAAGTCCTCTAAAGACGACTGGATAAGCGTTTGAGTCCAAACAGTAAAATCTGAAATGGCAACCATTGAGGAACTCAAAACCCAAATTAGCAGCGCCCAAGATTTGCAATCGGTGGTGAAGACGATGAAAGCCTTGGCGGCTGTGAGTATTCGTCAGTAGGAAAAAGCCGTAGAGTCTCTGGTTGAGTACAATCGTACTGTAGAAATGGGATTACAGATTCTCCTCAAACAGCGTCATTTTGCCGACTCCTTCACCATACCGCGATCGCTCATCAATCTAGGTGAAGCCCAATCGCCGTCACAGAGTACGATTGCGATTATTTTTGGGTCAGATCAAGGATTATGCGGTCAATTTAATCAGCAAATTGTTCATTATGCGATCGCACAACTGGATCAGCAAGACATTCCGTCCGACAAATTAGCGATCGCAGGAATTGGGGCGCGAGTGATTCCCTCCCTGGAAACCGCTGGATATGCGGTAACTGAGGCATTTCCTGTACCGCGTTCTGCATCAGATATTACACCTCAAGTCCAAGAACTCGTGCTGACGATTGAACAATGGCGAGAGGAACAGCAATGCGATCGCATCCTCTTATTTTACAATCACCCGTTATCAGGGGCGTCCTACGAATCGCGCCATCTCCAGCTTTTACCCCTCGATCCCGAATGGTTGCGCCAGTTAGAAGCCAGAGAATGGGCGACATCAATGTTGCCTAGTTATACCATGAACACCGCAGCAATTATTTTCCGCATTAATCCGCCAATATCTATTTGTGTCTCTTGATCAGGCGTTTGCTGCATCTCTAGCTAGTGAAAATGCCAGTCGTCTCTCCTCAATGCAATCCGCCCAAAAGAACATTGATGAACGACTTTCTGATTTAAATTCTCAATATCGTCGCCAGCGTCAAACTTCAATTACGGCGGAACTTCTAGATGTGGTGGCAGGTTTTGAAGCATTAACCTAATATGAAAGGCACACCCCTTAAGTAGAATGTCGCCAACTTGGATGCCAGAAAATGAATTTCCTCTAACCCAAGCTTAAGTAATAATCGAGCTTACTGAGTAAATCTTTGAACCCGTTTTAACGGGTTTAAGCTTTTAGCCAAGAACTCAAGTTCTTGGCGGGTGTCGGAGCTTACTCACGGCAGTTTATAACTAGCCACCCGTACCTGTAAGTCTCCCTCTTGGGGAGGGTAGCTAAAAATAAATGCTCCCTCTTGAATTTCACCACTGGACAAAAAGTTAATAGTTTGTTCCCCTGATTCTTGAACTCCCACTGCTGTTGTGAGTTCCGCAACAACCTGAACAGATTCCGCCGTTCTACCTCCACTATTGGTGACGGTAAAGGGGACATAAAATTGCCCTTCTACTTGGCGAATTTCTACTTGTTTAACAGTTACACAGAGGATAGGGGGTTGACTGTCTCTACCCAGTCCTCTAAATGTGACCAGTCCCACAATTGTAATTAAAATGAACAGGGCAATTGTAAAGCTGACCCACTCCGCCGGGGAACGATGAGAGGAGTTCGCTTGATCGGAAGACTGATCACTCATCTATTTTTCGTGGCTGGATACCTCGTCTATGTACTCTTATGTGGGGAGGAAAGCCTCAGTTGACATCATATCGCTAAACGTCCAGCCGCACCGCCAATAGTGGCAGGTAGCCCTAATAACAGCGTATACCGTAACCACAAAAACCACGGATCACTCAAGCTAAGGCGGTTGAAGAACCACAACATTAAAGCCGAAGCCAGCAGTGAAATCAAGTAGGAGAGAATAGTTTTCCCAATAGGAGTTGGCAAGATTCCTTTCTGTAGGCGGCGTGGGCGTTGGTGGGCAAAGCCAGCAGCAAAAACAATCCCGTAGGAAATGAGTAAGGAGGCGGCAATAATGACCAACAGCCAAGGGGGTGATGCTGCAGCCGCCAGGGTGGGAATTTCGTCAGTCGGGGCAATACTAAAGGCAACAATGATTGCACCGATTAAGGTCGCACTAATATCAGCTATCATATCCCGGAAACCGAGTTTTTTGATCGGCTGTAAGTATTGACTGGAGTCAGATTCAGCCGATTGTTCCGGCAGTAGCGATCGCGCCATCGCTACACCCAAGGAAAATGGTACACTCTCAAAAATTACTTTTCCCAATGCTTCATCAATTGGAGTTTCTCCGGTAATTCGACGCAGCAAAATTAGAATAACTGTCGCACAAACAATGCCAATTGCCAAGGCTTCTACGCTTTCTATTGCCGCATGAACTATCCCATCACGCCTGTTTTTCCGGAAGCCTTCGCTGCGATTAAATAAAAACACGACTAGATAGGTAATGATTAGAACCCCCAGTAATATGATAGGTTCAATATAAGAACCTATCCACCAAACCTCCATGGTATAGAGCAGAGGAATGCCAAATAAGAAACCACCGAAAACACCTCGAATGATTTGATGAATCTCTAATAAGCAAGCCTGTGAATGCTGTTGTGTTTGGAGCAGTTTAACCATAGTCTATTGAACTAATAAATTTATGATGGTTGAATCAGTCACTAATCTCCCATCCCCAACTCCTGGCGTTGATGGAGCCAAGGAGTTAGCGGAGTTGGGATTGAGGCAAGAAGGCGTGGTGGTGCTGGGAATCCAACGGGAGAATGGTCGCTATGTGGGCGCACCGAAAGGAAACACTCACATTAGGCGGTAGACCGCAATGCTACAATCAGAGGGGGTAACGGGGAAAGCGATGTTCGATTTGTGAATAAAGGGATTGAGGTCAATCCTGAATAGATTGGCTACATTAAAAACTATTGATGCTCCCACCTTAATCGGGCGCTGCACTGAATCAGGGCACTTAGGGAAGCAAAATACCCCACATTACTCAAAACGCTTTGAGGGACATGGCTATGCAGTCGGAACAACAACAGCGAATCATGGGCTACTTTATGGAGGAGGCACAAGACCACCTCAATACCATAGAGCAAGGTTTGCTAAATCTGCAAAGCACCATCGAAGACGCTGAGACGGTGAACGAAATGTTCCGCGCTGCTCATTCGGTTAAGGGCGGAGCAGCTATGTTAGGACTCAATAGCATACATCAAACTGCCCATCGCCTAGAAGATTACTTCAAAATCCTCCAAGAAGCTCCGATTAGAGTAGATACTCACCTAGAATCCCTGTTGCTGCGAGTTTTCGATACCCTCAGCGCTCTTTTAGGGCAGCTTCAAGGATCTTATGGATTGACCGACGAAACAGCCAGTACGATTATGTCTGATGCTGAGCCTGTCTTTGAGCAACTCAACAGCTATCTGCAACAGTTAGTCCAAAACACTCAAGCGGCTGGTGATACTCCTTCGGTAGCCAACTCATCTCAATCCTCTAGTAAAGGAACAAAAACCTTGCCCGCCACCTTTAAACGAAATGTGCTGGTAGAACTGCGGGAGATGTTGCAACTGTATAAGCAGTCGGATACTCCCGAACATCGCCACGCCCTGCAAGAACATTGTCAAAGGTTGATCGAATTAGGGGACCAATTAGACTTACCGGGGTGGGGTGAATTACTAGAGACATCAAAAAGTGCGATCGCGAATCTCGAAAATTCCTATCGCTTACTCGCTAGCGTCACCATTAAGGAAATTAAACAAGCTCAAGAATTAGTTCTGAGCGGTCGCTCCGTTGAGATTGTACCCAGTGAACAACTCAAAGCCCTGGCACCAGACGCCACAAAAGTCGAATCAGCGACAGCACATGATATTAGCACCCATTCTTCCCATCAACCAACTCCCGTAACCGAAGAATCCGACCTAAACCTAAATAAAGCCACCCATCTCCCCGATAGTCGAGATACCTATATCCAATCCGAGGATACCTATATCCAAGATCCAAACGACACAACACAGTTCAGACGCGATAGACTCCAATTCTCGGTGGTTCAATCCTCAAACTCGATCTCTCCCCTCTCCGATCAGGGCGAACCCGAAGTAGGGATCGCAGAACTCAATAGTTTAGCCGATATTTTTGAAACTCAAACACCTGATTTCGATCAAAGTTGGCAAGAAGAAGAAATTATCAGCCTAAATGCTCAATCCTTAAACTCTGATTCAGATGATTTTCTGAATCTGGAAGACTCGAATGATTTCTCGGATCTAATTGAGGATAGTGAGGATAGTGAGAATTTAACAAATAATGTCTTAAGGCAAGGGTTAGCGGATGAGTTCGCCCTAGACGCGATCGCAAATCCTCAAACCTCAAAAGAATCACAAGATTCCCTAGATATCTCATCCAGCTTTACCGATGACTTTTCTGCTCTACTATTTGAGTCAGATAGCTCAGAGGATTCCGACCCAATGAGTCAATCAGGTGATGACTTAAAGGGTTTATTTGGTGATAGTTTCTTTGACGGGGAAGGAGAAAATTCGCCAGCAGCCATTCTCAGTTATTCAGAACTTGAGGATTTGGACGTAGATGAGGACTTTCTCCAATCCTCCCTTGAGGGCGATGAAACTGTCTCAGAATCAGACTTTGACTTTGATGACCTGCTAGAAATTTCCAGCAGTGAGGAAAATCTTAAAACCCCAGGAGAATCAGCCAATCAGAGCGATTTAGCTCTGGAAGACTATCTAGACAGTAATGATTTAGATTTAGATCTAGTAAACAATTTAGACAATAGCAATCAAGCTGATACAATCGACATCGAATCAGCAACACCGGAAGCGGGAGATGTATCAAATATGTTTGAAGAAACATCTCTCGACGATTTTGCTCAAGAAGCTTGGGAACAGTCAGAAGATCTCCCCGATTTTGAGGCTCTCAATGACTTCTTTGATTTAGAATCACCTGAAGTTGAATCGACGCCAGTCAATAGCTTGACTGACCCAGAAGAGGTTTCTATCGTTGAGATGCCCCTATCCAGGGATGAAGCTTTATTGAATGAAAGCACAACTTCATTCCAAAAGGATGGGGAAAGTTCGGAGTCATGGTTTGAGGAAGAAGGCGACGAAATTCTGCCAGGAGTAACAGAAGATGCCGAAGAACTCTTTGCTGAAGAAGGTGAAGAGTTATTTGACTCAAGCGCCCAGGTAGAGGATTTCGAGATCGATTGGTTAACGGATGAATCTCAACAGACAGAACAACCGTGGACATCGGAAACTGAATCATCAGCTAACCTATTTGGCGATTGGGTAACACCGCAGACGCCATCTAGCGAAGATTTAGACGCCCTCTTTGCTGAAGATGAAGATGGTGAGGAGTCATTGGACTCAAACGCCCAGGTAGAGGATTTAGATGCAGATTGGTTAACCGATGAGTCAAAAGGGACACCGCAACCGGAAACATCACAAAGCCAAGGGGATTTATGGGGCGAGTGGGAAACAACAGAAACACCGTCGGGTGAAGAGTTAGACGACTTATTTGGCGAAGCAGAAGAGGAATCATTAGCTAGCAGCGCCCAGGTAGAGGATTTAGATGCAGATTGGTTAACCGATGAGTCAGAAGGGACACCGCAACCAGAAACATCGGACACCCAAGCCGATATATTTGGGGATTGGGAAACAACAGAAACACCGTCGGGTGAAGAGTTAGATGACTTATTTGCACAAGAAGAGGAAGGATTAGCCAACAGCGCCGAGGTAGAGGATTTAGATGATGAAGATTGGTTAACCGATGAGTCAGAAGGGACACCGCAACCGGAAACACCACAAACCCAAGGGGATTTATGGGGCGAGTGGGAAACAACAGAAACCCCGTCGGGTGAAGAGTTAGATGAGTTATTTGCACAAGAAGAGGAAGGATTAGCCAACAGCGCCGAGGTAGAGGATTTAGATGCAGATTGGTTAATCGATGAGTCTCAACAGATACAGCAACCAGAAACGGGGGAAACCGCCGCCGATATATTTGGGGATTGGGAAATTCCAGAAACATCGCCTAGCGAAAACTTAGAGGAACTTTTTAGTCTGGACGAAGCGACTGTTGACGATGATTTTTCATTAGCAACTCTAGCAGAAACCGAATGGGATCTGGATTCACCCAGAGAAAGCGCCGACGAGTTTGGGGAATTAGAAGCCATGCTGAACGGGGAGACGCCAGCCGCAACATTGACCAGTGAAAGCGGCGATGAGTTTGGGGAATTAGAAGCCATGCTGAGTGATACTCCCTCACAGACAGATTTGTTTGAGGATTTAGAAGTATTCTTAGGCGAGGAGGAATCAACTCAAGACAATCAATCGTCTGTCGCTAAAACTCGCCCATCTCAAAAGGAAGATGAGCTAGATAAAGAGTTAGAACTCATGCTGCAGGAGGCTCTTCAGGAAACTGATAAATCCACGGTAGGTTCAGCCACAACAAATACAGGTTCGCGACAAACCGCCTCCTTGCCAAGTCGGCGCACGCCTCGGACATTTGAGCAGACGATGCGAGTGCCGGTTAAGCATCTCGACAGTCTAAATAACTTGGTGGGAGAACTGGTGGTGAGCCGTAATAGCTTAGAACAAGATCAAGAGCGTCTGCGGCAATTTTTGGATAATTTACAGCATCAAGTCTCGGCGTTAAGTGATGTCGGGGCGCGGATGCGGGATTTGTATGAGCGCTCGCTTCTGGAGAGTTCTCTTTTAGCCAGTAGTCAACAGCGCTCTCGCTCTGTGTTCGGGTCAGAGAATTCTGCATCTGCATCTACGAATTCCGAGTCAGGGGAGGACTATCACCCGTTGGAAATGGATCGCTTTACCGGCTTCCATTTACTCTCCCAAGAGATGATCGAGTTAATCGTGCAAGTGCGGGAGTCGGCGTCAGACGTGGAATTTTTGGTGGATGAAACCGATCAGGTGGCTCGCAACTTACGACAGGTGACAACTCAACTCCAAGAAGGACTGACGCGATCGCGCATGGTGCCTTTTGCGAATGCGGCTGACCGTCTAACTCGTCCGGTGCGGGAAATTTCTCTCAAGTTAAAAAAGGAAGCCCAACTGCAAGTGGAAGGTCGAGAAACCTTACTCGACAAAATGATCCTGGAACACCTTTATGATCCCTTAACCCACTTGATCAATAATGCGATTACCCATGGCATTGAATCCCCACAAGAACGGCAAGAGATGGGTAAACCAGCCGTGGGTCAAATTAGCCTGCGAGCGTTCCACCAAGGAAACCAAACGGTGATTGCCATCTCCGACGATGGTACGGGTATTGACCCAGACCGGATTAAACGGAAGGCAATGGAGAAGAAACTGATCACCCCAGCCGAGGCGAGAGACCTAACCCCGACAGAGTTGTATGACTTTCTGTTCCACCCCGGTTTTAGTACCAAAGACAACGCCGATGAATTTTCGGGACGAGGTGTGGGGATGGATGTCGTCCGCACGAGTTTGAGCGAAATTCGGGGCGCAATCTACATTGATTCGACATTAGGAAAAGGCACAACGTTTACCATTCGTCTACCCTTAACCCTAAGTATTTGTAAAGCTCTATGTTGTCTTTCCGAGCGCGCTCGCATTGCCTTTCCGATGGATGGGGTGGAAGATATGTTTGATGTATCGCGCGATCGCTTCCACAAGGATGCCAACGGTCAAGTCGGTGTCTCCTGGCGGGACACGTTCCTGTCTGTACAACCTCTGAGCGAGTTGCTCTCCTACAACCGTTCCATTAGTCGGGGCAATGTTTATGGGGGTAAGCGAGAAGACGACCAAATCTCAATTGTCGTGCTACGCAGTTCTGGGACATTCATTGCGATTGAAGTGGATCAAGTCTTAGGCGAACAGGAAATCGTAATTAAACAACTCGAAGGTCCTCCGCCTAAACCCATTGGCATTGCTGGGGCGACAGTCTTAGGAGATGGTCGAATCATGCCCATTGCCGATGTGTTAGAACTGATTGATCTCGCCAGTGGACGCCTGCGGAAAGACAGCGTGACGATATGGTCAAGAGGGGACAGCGAAGGTGCAGGAATTGAGGAAGCCCCAGAAACTCGCCATGAGCCACTGGTTTTGATTGTGGATGACTCGATTACAGTCCGCGAACTCCTTTCGATGACCTTCTCCAAAGCTGGCTATCGGGTGGAACAATCCCGCGATGGTCAAGAAGCCTGGGATAAACTACGCTCAGGCTTACCCTGTGATATCGTATTCTGTGATATCGAAATGCCAAGAATGGACGGATTGGAACTGCTATCTCGACTTCAGAAAGACGAGAATCTTAGCCAGTTACCCATTGCCATGCTTACCTCTCGTGGGGCGAAACGACATCGGCAAATGGCAGCACAGCTTGGCGCGAGTGGTTACTTTACCAAACCCTATCTGGAAGAAGTGCTACTTGATGCGGCTGTGCGGATGATTCAGGGTGAAGTGCTCTTTAGTGCTGAGGCTTGATGAATTTGTAGTCGTATGTCTGGAACAGGCTCCCCCAGCTTCCCCTACCGGACTTGATATAACTTGATATCATGCAGACCAAAAACTCTTCCTCAATCATCAATCACCCATCACCAATCCCAACTGTCCTGAAAGCCTGCGCGATCGCCTTCTGGGTTTGGGGACTCTCTGGAAGTATGGCGGCTCAGGCGGAGGATGTAGACCTGAAAGTGGGTGTGGTGCAGCGTTTTGGCTCAGAACCCACCGATGAACTGCTCCTAAAAGCCACACCTGGAGATCGGCTGAGTTTGCGGTTTTTGGCGGGAAATATGCAACCCAAAACCCTGGAAACCGATCAGGTGACGCTGGAAGTGGCGATGCAACCCCTATCCCAACCCCTTTTAGCTGAACATTTAGTCCTCAGCGATCACGCCACATTTGAAACCGCAGAAGATGCGGCGAATCAATGGCGTTCACAGGGGATTCAGGTGGAAGTGGTGCAGCCGGAACGCTGGCAAGTTTGGGCGAAACGGGATGTCTATCAGACGCCCCTGCTGCGACGCCTGTTGCTGCAAAGCCTTCAAGCTCAAGAAATTAACACAGTTAGACTAGAAAGTCAAGTCCTTCCCCAAGTGCCGCGAATTTCGTTTGTGGTGGATGGCTATCGGTATAGTCGTCAGTGGATAGAGATTGATTCGGAGAATGATTTAATCCAGGTAACTCGTGGTGAAGATAAGCGCAACCCGCGACTGTATGCAGGGAGTCTGAAAATCCAGCCTAATGCTTACGGGACTTACACCCTGGTTAATGACGTTCCCTTAGAAACCTATCTGCGCGGTGTTGTCCCCCATGAAATAGGACCAGGGGCGCCTTATGCTGCAGTAGAAGCGCAAACTATTATTGCCCGCACCTACGCCCTGCGGAATCTGCGTCGATTTACGGCGGACAATTACCAAATCTGTGCAGATACCCATTGTCAAGTCTATCGGGGACTCACAGGAACCGTTCCCACGGCTGACCGCGCGATCGCAAAAACCCAAGGGCTAGTCTTAACCTATGATAATGAGTTGGTAGACGCCTTATACTCCTCCACCTCTGGCGGTGTCACCGCGCCCTTTAGTGATTCGTGGAACGGATCAGAACGTCCTTACCTAAAAGCTGTGGTTGACTCTCCTAAACCGATTTGGGACTTATCTAAGAAGCCTTTAGGGAATGAACAAAACCTCCGCGAATTCATTAATTTGAAAGAAGGGTTCAATGAAAGTGGTAGATCCCCCTTCCGGTGGCGGATAGAAAACTCCCTCGAACAAATTCAGGCAGATTTGCAGCGCTATTTGGAACGAATCAAACACCCGCTAGCCGAGTTTACCACCATACAACAGATGCAAGTCGTCAAGCGATCGCCAGCCGGACGCATCCTCAAGCTCAATGTGCAAACAGATAAGGGTGTGGTTGAACTCCATAAAAATGAAGTCCGTAGCGCCTTTTATCCACCTCGCAGTACCCTATTTTACCTTGAACCCATATACGGCGCTGATAAAACCCTCAAAGGCTATGCCTATGTCGGCGGTGGCTTTGGACATGGCGTTGGTTTGAGCCAATATGGTTCGTATAACTTAGCCAATCTTGGTTGGGCAGGAGAGAAAATTCTCACGTTTTACTATCCAGGAACCCAAGTTCAACCGTTAAATGATTCCATTGTTTTTTGGCAAGAACCAGGTAACAAGAAATAATATCATATCCGGTTAAATAATTATATGTTGCTACTCTCCAAATCCTAAGTTATCGTTTTGAATCCGGTTCCCCCCTTTCAAAGGGGGGCTAGGGGGGATCTAAAGGTTTGAAAACAGATCCTAGAGGGGTTGACATCCTCCCCAACTTACTTCGTTGAAGTTGGGGATTCCCAGTATCGCTACGGAGATTTCCTGGTTCGCGGACACTTACCTAGGTCAATGACCCCCGGCAGTACGTCTGGCCAGGCAATTTCAGGTACGGCTTGCCCAGTCGCACCTACACCTCGAATCATCACAACTTGTGCCGCAGCTACATCTCTATCCGTTGTATATCCGCACTCATGGCAACTGTGAATTCTTACTGATAAATCCTT